>JBBQXZ010000336.1:0-5112 GCA_038209145.1 Cytophagales bacterium
ACCAAAGGATGTTGTCTGCCAAGACCACTCCCCCGGGATTTAACCTATCAACGACAAGATCGTAATACTTCGCATAATTGATCTTGTCCGCATCAATAAATACCAGATCAAAATTACCGGAAATCTCTGGAATCAATTTCAACGCATTGCCAATCCGGTAGTCGATCTTCTGTTCCAAACCGGCTTTGGTGATAAAACCACGGACCATGGATTCGAGTTCCCCGTTGATATCCAGCGTTATCAATTTGGCTCCCTGAGTCAACCCCCTGCCCATGCATATCGCCGAATACCCGGTAAAGGTTCCTATCTCCAGCACGGATGTCGGTCGCATCAGCTTCACCAACAGCTCGAGAAACTTCCCCTGAACAGGTCCGGAAAGCATCCTCGGCTTAAGCACTTTCAGGTGCGTTTGCCTGGTAATTTCCCGGAGAATCGCATCCTCCGCTTCGGTATGGGCTATACAATAGGCAAACAGTTCCTCAGGTATCATGTCATATTTCTTTAGGCAGATAAGTCAAGTAGCTAAACTGATCTGCGTCATATACCTGCTGCGCCAGCTCCAGCAGTTCGGAGGCAGTAGCGGATTTAATGGTATCAAATATGTTTTCCAACGGTTCTATCTGTCCTTTGTCAAGCAGGTTTTTACCGTAGACGAGCATCAGACCGGCATAGTTTTCCTCCGCCATGGCCATTTGTCCGATGGTTTGCTCTTTGGCCATGTGCAGTTGGAGAGATCCCAGTTTTTTCTCCCGAATCAACTTCAGCTCGCGCATGACAATTCTGCGGGCTTTGGAGGCGGCCTTTTCTTCCGTACCGTAATAAATACCGATAAATCCGGTATCGGTATACGACTGAAAGACCGATTCAATGCTGTAGGCCAACCCTGCTTTTTCCCGTAGGGCCATATTGAGCCGTGAGTTCATACTTGGTCCTCCCAGGACATTATTGAGTAAAAAGAGCTTGAACCGGTTTGGGTCATTGATGGACAGGGAAGGTTTTCCAAGCGCACAATGCGCTTGGGTGACATCCCGGTAGGAAATGGAAGTCATGGGTTTGTAAGCCATCACCGGTTGTCGCCGATAGTTGCTGGTCTTGCTGGGAATGTTTTCCAAAAAGGGAACCACCTTGGCGAGAACACGCTTAAAGCTGATATTGCCCACTACGGAAAAAACAATTTTTGACGTATCCATTCTTCCTTCCAAAAAGGTCAGGAAGTCTTGCTGGGTAAAGGTGCTCACACTCTCTTCTGTACCCAGAATATTATTGCCCAAGCTATGGCCGGGGAAAAGTATTTCATCAAACTCATCCTGCAGGCAGTCGTCAGGAGAATCCCGGTACATGGCCATTTCTTCGAGGATGACTTGCCTTTCTTTTTCGATTTGCTTGGGTGGGAAAATGCTGTCAAAGGTAATGTCACAGAGCAATTCTGCCGCTTTGCCAAAATGCTGACGGAGAATGGTTGCGTAAAAACAGATTTTTTCTTTGGTCGTATATGCGTTTAACTCCCCGCCAAGGGAGTCAAGTCGGTTGATGATATGAAAGGCTTTCCGCTTTTGGGTACCTTTAAAGGCCATGTGCTCCCAAAAATGCGCCAGTCCAACTTTGTCGTCCCCTTCATCCCTGCTGCCAATGTCCATGATAAATCCACAATGAACCATTCGTGTATGGGTGACTTCCTGATGTACAATTCGTATTCCGTTTGCTAATTCCCTTACCTGATATGACATGCGTTGTTTTTCACTAAAACACAAAAATAACAGCAATTATTGGGAATGAAACCGGATTATAGGTAAAGGCTGATAATTTTTTACCTTTGTACCCATCTGTAAATTTCCAGGTTCATGAGATACCAACCCATAGACGCTTCTTTATATACGAGAAACAGGGCCAAGCTAGTCGAAATGTTAGCCCCCAATTCCATCGCCGTTTTCCAGTCAAACGACGTTATGCCTACCAATGCGGACGGTACGATGAAGTTTAGGCAAAACAATGACATCTTCTACCTGTCTGGCATCGATCAGGAAGAATCGGTGTTGGTACTTTGTCCGGATTTTCCCAAAGCAGATAGGAAGGAAATTCTTTTTATTCGAAAAACAGACGACCATATCGCCGTATGGGAGGGTCATAAGCTGACTCAGGAAGAGGCCACGGAGCGGTCTGGCATCAAGCATGTGCAGTGGGTTGAAAATTTTGACGCTGTATTCGCAACCCTGATGGCATTAAGTGAAACTGTTTATTTGAACACCAATGAGCACCTTCGTGCCAGTCTGCTGGTGGAAACCAGGGATGCTCGATTTATAAAATCTTGCAAGAAGCGCTATCCCCTGCACACCTATAAGCGTGTTGCCCCTTTGATGCATACCTTGAGGGCCTTAAAGGAAACCGAAGAAGTCGCCCAAATCCAAATGGCATGCGACATCACCAATGATGGGTTTAGGCGAATTTTAAACGCGGTCAAACCGGGTATAAAAGAGTATGAATTAGAGGCGGAGTTTCTCCATGAATTTATCCGTCAGGGTAGCCGGGGATTTGCGTATGAGCCGATCATTGCATCCGGTAAAAATGCCTGTGTGCTCCACTATGTCCAAAACGACCAAATCTGCCATGACGGAGACCTGATTTTATTTGATGTGGGTGCGGAATATGGAAATTACAATGCGGACATGACCCGGACAATACCGGTAAACGGGAGGTTTACCAAGCGGCAAAGGGAGGTATATGAAGGGGTATTGCGCGTTATGCGCACCGCGTTTACTGTCTTGAGACCGGGAGTTACGATTCAGGATTACCATAAAGAGATGGGCTTGATCATGCAGTCCGAACTGATAAGTCTGGGATTGATTAGCCAGGCTGACATTGATTCGGAGGACAAAAACTCGCCCGCGTACAAAAAATATTTCATGCACGGCACCTCGCATCACTTGGGGTTGGACGTGCATGACGTAGGCACCATGTACGAACCCATTCAAGCAGGCATGGTGTTTACTGTGGAACCCGGAATTTATATTCCTGAAGAAGGTATCGGCATTCGGCTGGAAAACAATATCGTTATTCAGGAAAATGGGTATTTGGACCTCATGAGCCACATCCCTATCGATCCGGATGAAATCGAGGAACTCATGAACAAATAATGTGCTGATCAGTATCCCAAATTAGCCATAAAAATCCCGATGGAAAGCTCCAACATGGTAAGTGGAGCACGGTGGGGATGATAGACAAATTGGCCAAATTGTCCCATGTCTGGATCAAATTGAGCTTGGCCCTTACTAAGGAACTTGGCAAAAGCACTATCATGGTAAATTAACCGGATTTCAACGTGACCCTTCGTAGGATCTTTCTTGAACGGGATCTTGTATCCCATGCCTGCCCCATAACCCATCACCCAATGGCTAATGATACCATCTTTTTCCAAGGGTTCATCGAAAGCCCTATCCCGGATGGCATAGCGGGTGTTGATATTGACTGCGCCACCTTGTACTTCAAAAAATAAGGGGAAATGGATAGATTGGGAAGGATAGAAGCGAAGGTGTGCCTTCAGGTTCCAGAGGTTGTGGTACTTTCGAAGGCGCATCGTTTCCGATGTGTCGGGAAAAAGGTCATCACGTTTTTCCAGATCTGTACCATATAAACTGTATCCAAGACTGAGTCCTATATCCAGGGGTTGTAAATAAGGGAGCCTGTAAAGTCCTAAAAGTGTTAATTCAGGAATGACAGTTTTGTCCAAGCTTTCGTTGAACCGATTTAGGGTAATATTTGGCCTGCCTATCAACCCTACTGAAAAATCTTGGCCCCACACCCCTATTGGAAGCATCCATATGCCTAAAAAAAAGATCAGTACCCGTACCATAGGTTTGTAGTATAATTGGTTTTACTGGAAATTTATCTGGCAGGTTCTTGGACAGAACGCTCGCAGGCACTTCCTATCCTTCCCCTCCCAAAACCACCGTCCACTCCCTGATTTCCCAAGACACTATCAATCCCTGCTGTACATACGGATCCTGCCGGACAAAGTCTTCAACCACATCCTTCGACGTTGATTTAAAAACCAATACCGCCTTGTCTGCCGGATTGGCCAAGGCCCCGCCCATTACCAAGATGCCTTTATCAAAATAGGACTTGGCTAGCGCCAAGTGTTCGCTTCGATAAGGCACACGTCGGCTGACATAATCATCAATGGTTTGGTAAGTAAGTATATAATACATCTTAAAAGGTTCGTGTTGGACGTAAATACAATAGGTTGTCTCCGTCAATTCGAATCCAAAATTTCTCGGATCTCATTAAATATAATTTCGGCTTCCTGTTTTTTGAGTTCGAACCACTCGTCGGCTGATGAGTTGTTTAGAAAATGATTCCAGTGTTTTTCCGCCTTCTTGATTGTCCGTGGGGTAATGTCAAATTCGGTGTAATCCAAGTATTCTTTGGCCAAAGAGTAGGCTTTAAAATTACCAAAAAGGTAAATTCTGAAAATATCCACAAACTTTTCACTCAGGTCGAAATCCTCCAAGAGGGAAACCAATCCCCCATTGACACCCCTGTTGGCAGGCAAATGGATGACTTCCAGTATGGCATCAAGTGCATCGGCGTTTTCTTCCATTCCTCCCAAAACCTTGGCAGCCATAAAGGCATTGTCCATATCTTCCCCTTTCACCACGTCAATCAACTTTTCCTTTACCTCAGGGGTGTTAATTTTAGCCAACTTATTTCCGTAGTAATAAGGATCACCCTCATCTTTGTTCAGAAATTTAAGTATCAGGGCATCTATATGTTCTTCCATCGTCATGCTTTTTTGGGCAAAATGTTACCAATTTTCTATTAAACAAAGGTAGTCATCCTCGTGTATTCTTCAGGTTTGTCGGGTACATTTTAACTTGTAAAATGAAATTTAATCGAAAAGGAAAGCCTGCTATTTTTTGGGCAAAGGTAATAACTACCTTTCTTCCACGGGCAGCTTTGGTCTGGCAGATTGCTTAGTCTCCATGGGATTTGCAGAAATACCAAATTCAAGGATTTTTTCAATAATCAGTTTTTTGGAAAGGTCCGGCTCCTTCATCGATGTGGCTATCTTATAAGCCAGTAGGGCATTATGGATGAAAACCTGCCTGTTATAAAAAT
>JBBQXZ010000337.1:0-5110 GCA_038209145.1 Cytophagales bacterium
TTTGACTCCAAATCAAAAATAGTAGCCGATAAAACCGGTTTGAAGCCTGAGCTGGAATGGGATTTAAGAAAAGTGCTGGATAACAAAGAAATTGATGCGGTGTCCATGGCCACACCAAATCACTGGCATGCCTTGGCCACGGTATGGGCTTGTCAAGCTGGAAAGCATGTATATGTAGAAAAGCCCGCTTCCCATAACATTTGGGAAGGAAGAAAAATGATAGAGGCAGCCCAAAAGAGTGGATTGGCTGTTCAGGTAGGGTTAACTAACAGGGCAATTCAAAATGTGAGGGAAGCCATGCAATTTCTGCATGAAGGGGGTATAGGAAAGCTATACATGGCCCGGGCCCTTACCTACAAGTTCCGTAATTCCTATGGCAGTGCAAGAGACAGTAATCCACCGGCAAACTTCCACTACAATCAGTGGCTGGGTCCGGCACCATACCGCCCTTACAATGAAAAGCGGAGTCATTACAACTGGCACTGGTTCTGGGATACAGGGAATGGGGATTCGGGAAACACAGGAACTCACCAATTAGACATAGCGCGTTGGGGTCTTCAGAAGCTTGAACATCCCGAAACCATCTATTCCATGGGAGGAATATATGGGTTTAATAAGGATGAATGTTTGCCTGACAACTGTACGCCCGGCACGAGGGTCTATGGGGATGTGAATACCTACGGGCATGACAGAAGCATGCAGGAAACGCCCAATATTCAAACTGGATTATTCAAGTATACCGATGGGACCATCCTTGAGTACGAAGCCCGGGGAAGGTATACCAACCATGAGGGGAGTGACGGAAAGGAGGTCGGCAATCTTTTTTATGGATCAGACGGATGGGTTGAAATAAGCGGCAATACTTGGAGAGCCTTCCATCAGGGAGAATTCAAGCCATTTGCAAGCTCAACAGCCAACAGTTCTGAACAGAAAGCGACCCTTTTTTCCAATTTTATCGAGGCTATACGATCAGGCAAAAATGAAACGTTGCAATGTGGTATGGAGGAAGGTTTTTATTCATCCGCCTTGCCACTGCTGGCCAATATTTCTTATAGGGTAAAACGTGAATTGAGGTTTATGGGGGATTATGAAAAATTTGCCAACGATACCGAAGCAGATTCCTTACTCTCTCGGGTTTACCGGGAACCCTTTTCCATTCCCAATCAAATCTAACTTTACAAAAATGAAAAATAGTTTCTTAGTTTGCGTCATTTTGGTGCTTATCGTATTTAAGTCTTTTGGACAGGTTCTTCCAACCGGTAACCCTGCCGATTTTAAAGTAAAAACCTGTTTGCATTCTATCGGTTATTCCGGTCTTTGGCGTGGGCAGGCTGCCCTTTCGGTAGATGAATTTTTGGTAAAAGCCAATGAACTGGGCTATGATGGGGTAATGCTTATGGCAAAATCCCCTCACCTCTCCCTTCTTGAATACAATAAAAAAGCACGGGAACAGCTTAAAAAGAGGATGGAGGAGCTGGATTTAACGTTGGTGGGCCTTGCAGGGTATTCTGATTTTACTGCGGGTATGGATAAACCCGGTATTCCACATACGGAAATCCAGGCTGCCTATATCGGACAATTGGCCGAACTTGCCAGTGACCTCGGGACAAAGATGATTCGTATTTTTACAGGCTATGAACGTCCAGGCATTCCTTATGATAAACAGTACGCCATGGTAGTGGAAGGAATCACCCTTGCCGCCAGAGAAGCGCAGAAATACGGAGTGACCCTAGTAGTTCAAAATCACCATGACATCGCCATTCACCATGACGCCATGTATTGGTTGTTAAAGGAAATAAACCTGCCAAATGTGTTGTCGGGATGGGATGCCTGGTCGCCAACTTTGGAGGGACTATCCAGGGAAGAAATCCGAAATTCTGTTTTGAAGATGAAGCCATTTCTGGCCAACACCATTTTGGCAGATTATATACCCCTGCCCAGGTACCAATACGATCATGCACTTACCAACTACAAATCAGATAAGCCAATAATGCGTGCAACAGCTATGGGAGAGGGGATTATTGATTATGTGAATTTCATCGGCTCGCTAAAGGAAATCGGTTACCAGGGATATTTGGTTTATGAAATGTGCGAAGTTTTGGAAGGCGGAGGTTCTATTGAAAACCTGGATGTCACGGCACGCAAGTTTTTGGAATATGTTAGACAATTTGAATAACTACAACTTTTTTTTACTTCCTTACTTATTGGATTTTCATTTTTTTGCATAACTTGACAAGGCAATGGACCCATTAAAGCTTAGTTTTCTTCAAAAAAATATAGTGGAAAGGAATGACGAACGTTCTTTTTCCCTGTTTTTTGATCATTACCATACCCGGTTGATCAGGCTGTCCCTGCTTTTTGTTCCCCGGTTTGACCAGGCTGAAGAAGTTGTTGGGGAGGTTTTTCTCAAATTGCTTCGTAAAAAGGAATCCCTTTTAGCCATTCAAAATTTTGAAGGGTATCTTTTTAAAATGGTGAAACACGAGTCCCTGAATTATATAAAAAACACGAAGAATCGGGATTCGGGCAATGTCCTTGTTGATGATATTCAGGATTATCTCGTAATCGACCGGAATGATCCTGAAAAAAGAATGATCAACAATGATTTGGGCAGGTTACTCCAGCAGGTAATCGAAGCGTTGCCTCCCAAAAGAGGAATTGTTTTCAAAATGGTCAAGGATGAACAGATGTCTTACAAGGAAGTTGGAGAGATCCTTGAGATTTCTGAGCGCACCGTCGAAGTCCACTTAAAATTAGTCATAAAAGATTTGAGAAAAGCCCTCGGCATTATTACAATGAAAACGAAGTGATCATTCCGCTTTCAAGGCAACGGTTTTTATCGATTATGTTGTAATCTTCTTGAATTGGAAATTTTCTTGACAATAACGCGTAATTTTTATTTTGATATTATATTCAGTAAAAAGCTTAAATAAGAAATCTTTATATTTTTCTGAGATTATTAAACCCCCAATTCCAACTAATATTTATTATCGTATAATTAAACTTGCCGTATCCGTAACTTCTCTTTTATTATTTTTAAAAAAATTTGATTTCTGATTAAGGTTTTTTTTCAAAATCAATTTCTTTAGCATTAAAGTCTTGTAAAATTAATGGATGAACAGAAAGACATAGAAAATAAGATCTTGAAGGTTTTAGATGGAACGGCCTCGGTTGAGAAAAGTGAACTCGAAAACCAATGGATTCATTTTTCTAAAGACAACGGATTCCAGTTCCAAAAATTGAAACTGATTTGGGGGGAACGCACACGGGATTCAACCTTAATCGGTCATGAGGAGCAGAAGAAGAAAATATGGAAAGCCTATGCAGCTGACATCCGTCCAAACAAAAAAATACCCGTCATACCCTTATACCGAAGGACTTGGGTAAGGGCAGCGGTAAAGTTCCGGCTGAATGCCCTTCCTATGAAAGCCCAGATTGCTCCTGTGTATGGGTTGCAGACAGGTGACTTTGACGGAAATGGACACCTCGATGTGTTACTGGCAGGAAACAATTTTGCCGCCGAAATCCATTCTGGCTGGTATGATGCGGGCATTGGTATGTATTTGAAAGGAAACGGGAAGGGAGAATTCAAATCCATTCACCATACCGCATCGGGATTTTTTGTGGATACAGATTCCAAAGGGATGGTCCGCCTGTTTGCAGAAAACGGACAACCGTTGATTCTTGTCAGTTCAAACGATGGGGATCTGAAAGCTTTCTCAGCTCCATCAGCAAATTCGAAAGGTTTATTCAGACCGGAAACTTTGGATTGCAGTGTGGTATTTAAAATGGAAAATGGGGAAGATAAGGTTTTTGAACTGTATCACGGAACTAGCTACTTGTCCCACTCCAGCCGAAGCATACCCATTCCTGACTCGGCAGTAGAAGGGGTGGTATATAACAGCTTGGGGGAAAAGCGCAAAATGGATTTATCGAGCAAAAGTCTGGTTTTTCAGCCTTAAAATTTCCGCATGCTGCCATCACTTGTTTTGATTCCTCAAGATTACGAAAGGTACCCAGGGATCCGGATAATAGTTGCCGGATGGTTCCTGCTGAAACATCAGAGACCCTAGTAGTAAATCTTCACGGCCATCGTTGTTTAAGTCGGCTTTTTCCAAGATCAACCACCTGGATTTGAGGGGTTGATCCAAGGTATATGGAGTGAAATTCAGGTTGCCCTCATGCTGGAAATAGATAAAATCCTGTCTGGGCATCTGATCCCAATTCGGAAAAAATGAAATGGCGGCAATGTCCCATTCACCGTTTTGGTAAAAATCTCCCGCTATTGCCCTAGATGCGCCATACATGGGGAAGAACCAGCTTTCTTCGAAATTATTCTCCCCATCATTCATAAAAATTCTGACCCCGTGATAATTTTTGAAAATTGGGGAAAGGTCTGCATTGTCGCCATTGGTGAGGAGGATATCCATGTGGCCGTCTCCATTGAAATCCACCAGGTCGAAGTCACTGCAACCAAACAGCGGATGAAACTGCAAAACGACTTTTTCTTCAAATTCTCTATTTCCCAGATTGTAAAATATATAAACCCCTTCATAAGCTTGAGACATCAGAGCCACAATGTCAGGAAGTCCATCCCCATTCATATCACGGATGAATGTCCGTCTGGCACCTGGAAAATCCCTAAGTTTGTGTTCCAAGTAGCCTTTTCCTGTATTTTCAAACCAGGCAAGTGTGCCTTTGTGGTTTCCAAAATTACTGATTACCACATCCTCCTTCCCGTCTTGGTTCAGATCTCCAAAAGCAAAATGTACAGGCCTATTGAGGTTTTCAACTTGAGCGAACCCTGATTTGAGATAATGGTCCGGGTACTGGTTCCATTGCCCTATGGCTATGGGAGAAGGATTCATCATCCCCATGGTGAGCAGGTCCATACTGCCATCATCCCCAAACCTGATATCGGAAGGCGCACTGTCCAACTGCATGGAATCAATCAGCTCCATATTTTCCGAGTTGAGGACAAAAACTTTACCCAACCGATCCCCAATATATAGCAGATTGTTCCGCACATCCTTTCTCAGCATGGTTGTCAGGGGTGCCCGTTGTTTTCCCAGTTCGGGGATTTCCAATTCAAAGCCTGGTATGCCTATTT
>JBBQXZ010000338.1:0-5100 GCA_038209145.1 Cytophagales bacterium
TCCATTACGCTTGGATTTCCAACAAAATATCAGGAGTCCGCTTGATGAGATCGAAGAAATCCTTAATTTGGAGTCACCAATGCGCCTAACAACTGAAGACAAGGACGATATAGACGCAATAGGGTATCGGGAGTTGCGTATAGACAAGTGTTGTGCATAATTTAACAAAACCTCGAAATGCCATTTCCAATTGACGAAAAATATATAAAAGAAACGGAATCTGAACTGAACGTAAAATTCCCAACTGAATTTAAAAACCGAATGATTAAATCAAATGGTGGAGAATTAGTAACGGATGATTTTGAATTTGAGCTTTATCCGTTTTTTGACAAATCTGACAGAAAAAAATTAGTCGGACTTGCAATCACATTGGACTTGAAACGAAAAATGCGAGAGAATGGAATGGAGTTCCTGAAAATAGAATCGCAATCGGTTCGGACGAATTTGGAAACCAAATAATCTTAATTCATAACGGAAATGGAATTTTAACTGACGAAATCCACTTTTGGAATCACGAAATGGGAAAAACTGAAAAAATAGCGAAATCAATAACCAAACTGGATGAATAAAATAGAAATAGAAGGCTCTTACATTCAATATGCAGGAGGTTACGATAAAGAAAACATTGTTGAATCCAATTTTCTTAAAGCCTTGAAAGATTTAGAACAAATGGACGATGAACACGGAGCATTTTAGATTGGAGTTTATGGAGCCGAAACAGATGAATTTGTTTTAGAATTACATAAAAGTTTGACTTTATTTGGGAATTTTAGTGAAAACGAAAATTATAAAATTCAACTAAAAAATTTAGAAGCTTCTAAAGAGTATTTTAATTTACTATTGAGCGGAATGATAGAAAAATTAAAAGAGAAATTAAAAACTATGCACAACACCGTATAAAATTAATTGCTAGTTCTAGCCTACTTACGAAAGTCCTCGCGGACTTTCTATCTGTGATTTATTTGCTAACTTTAGTGCTTAAACACGCAACTAATCTTATACATAAACGTTGTTCGAAATTATAAAAAACAGAATATCAGCATACTATGAAAAAATCGAAAGGACGAAAAATATGACTAATTTCGCATCATGAATTATCCAATAGCACCAATACGAGAAGCCGTGTTTGACATTAGGGTAGATAGGCTAAACATTATTGACGTGAATGAGCTTCTTAGTTTTAAGGAGATTGTTTCAAAGGACTTCCCAATAGAAAAGAAAAGACACAACATAACCGGTATGTTTCAATTTTCTCCTGACAAACCTATTGAAAGCAAGAGTCATAGTGATTTGACAGGATTTATATTTCTTTCTGGAGACAATTCAAGACAGCTTCAAGTTAGAATTGACGGATTTACTTTGAATATTTTAAAACCATACGAAGATTGGGAGACTCATTTTGAAATCTTTATGAATTATTGGGCAGTATACAATGATATGTTTAAACCTAACAATGTGACGAGAATTGCCACACGATTCATTAATAGAATTGAGATTCCGCTTCCATTCGACAGTTTTCAAGAGTATGTTTTGAATATGCCACCAATTCCAAATTGCTTACCTCAGACATTTTCTAACTTCTTCATGCAAATTCAAGTTCCATGCAAAGATGAATTTAGAAATGTTGTAATTACAGAGACAATAGAACCAATTGAAGATTCAGTTTTGCCATTTATTTTAGACATTGACGTTTTTCAAGAACTCAATGTCAGTAATTCAATTGAAAGTTTAACGCACAACTTTTCAGAAATTCGTTTCATTAAGAACGAAATATTCGATAACTGCATCACCGATAAAACAAGAAAATTATTCTCATGATAAATACAATATATCCAACAATTCAAGAAAGGCAAAGACCTGTAGCTGTTTCCTACGAAGCAAGTTTTGTAAGGAACAACATTGCAACGTGTCATGTGTTATTTGTAGGGCAAAGTGTTTTCGTTCAAAAGATGTATAAACAACAATTAAAAAAGCGGTTCGACTTTTATAATTCAATTTGGCAAAGCGAAACCATATTTTCATCAAGCATTTCTGAAATCACAAATAATTCCGCCTACAGGTCAATCATTGGTTTAGGTCAAGAAGTATTACCTTTTATCATTGACGACTTAAAGAATAATGATAGCCATTGGTTCTACGCTTTAGAAGCATTAACAGGACAAAATCCTATTAAAGAAAATCATAAAGGTGTTGTTCCTTTGATGAAAAAAGATTGGATTGAATGGGCTAAAGAAAACAATTTAACTGATGAGAATTGAGTTCCCCCCATTTCCTAACAGCAAGATAGACCCATTTTTAGTTACAAGTCCTCAAACAGCACATTATAATTGTATTGCTTGGGCATTTGGAGACAGCACCAAATGGTATTGGCCTGACAGTGCAAACTATTATTTTTGGCCAAATGAGATTCCAAGAGAAGAGAAAATAGAAAGTTTTATTGAGCTTTTCAGGTTAATCGGATATGAAGTTTGCGAAAACGGAGAGCTTGAACCAGACTATTTTAAAGTTGCTATCTATACAGACAAATTTAGTAAACCGACACACGCTGCAAGACAATTAGGTAACGGTTATTGGACGAGTAAGTTAGGACAACATTTTGACGTCACTCATACAATTTTTTCAATGAAAGATGGCTCCTATGGAAATGTAGCTGTGTTCATGCAAAGGAAAAAATAACTTCGCATAACATTAAGCTCCTTAGAGAAAAGCCCACGCTAAAAAGCCCTGATTGATGCAATAATCTATCAGGGCTTTTTGCTAGTGGCTGTTGACTGACACCCGACGGGTTGATGCTGCTAGGGTGTTTTGTGGAGGGAGTATCTGTTTACATCGGGCTTTTCGCAGGGCGGTTTGGGTTTGTATACTGGATTTGGACTCCCACGGGCATGGGTTCCCTTACCCAAAGATAGCTTTGGGGAATTTTTTCCACCATGTCCCGGATCAGGCCGAAGTAATCCCTGACCCTTTCCGTCTCACGTTGGTGCGGGATTGGACCGGAAGGGCTTGGGTTTTCGGTTTGCCCTGTCCCTGGTATCGAAGATGACGGACATCCTGCCTGTTTTGCAGCAGGGGCATTTGAAGACATCCTTCCCGTGTTTTTCCAGCATCCTGATCTGAAAGGGTATTTTGACCTTCGGTTTCGGGGGTTCCAGGTCCAGTTCGGCACGTATCATCGCGAGCCTTTCCCGCTTGCCCCGTAGCCTCAGGTAGCCGAAGTGGCGGATCTTGACAAACCTTCTGGGAAGAATCCCGATGCCCGGGACAGGTTATGCTGTTCGAACCTCCGGAGGAATTCCTGATGCGGAAGCAGCATCTGCTTTGTTTTGGAGCCGTCCGCATAGTCCTTGTAGTTGAACCTGACATGGGTTGGGTTTACTTCAAGTATCCTGTGTCTGGTGATGGCGATTTTGTGTGTATACCTGCCGAGATATTCCACAACCTGGGCAGGCGACCCGAACGGGGCTTTTGCGTAGACGTTCCACTTTTTGTATCTGATGGCTTTGAGTAGGGCTGACCTGTCGGTAATCCAGCTGATGGAGTCATCTTTTTCAAGAACTTCCAATAAACATGGCCTTGTACATGTTGGCCATGCTTGCCTGCGGAAAGAGGAACCTGTTGTTTTTGCGTTTGGCTTCAACCCACCGCTGACCGTTGTACCCGCCCGCGCTGACGATGCGGTGGATCCCGAGATTCGGGACAGGCTGTGTGGATGGAAGGAAAGATCCTGTCCCCAGGCATGGAGCACCATGGTGATTCCCGGTTCGGCCCCGAGGTATTCGGGCATCCGCGCATGCTTTAGCAGTGTCCGCGAAGCGGCCTGAAAGAGCGTGTCAAACAGCCTGCTTCTGTTGCCCATAATGACCGGGTTTAGCTCATGGGGCAGGGTAAATACCACGTTGTAGTAGGCGGTGGGCAACAGCTCCGCCATCCTGCCTTCTATCCAGGCATCCCTTTTCATACTCCCGCAGTTTGGGCAGTGCCTGTTGCCGCAACAGTGGTACCGGTGACTCCGGTGCCCACAGTCAGCATGGTCACACCGGGTAAGGTGATAGCCTTTGGCGGCGGTATGGCATGCGGCAAGATCGGCGAACACAGCCCTGCTGAATGGGTTGAAGCTCTGGATATGCGGATGTCTGAACAGGGACTGGAAAGGTTTGTCATTTTCCATCCCCGAGCAAATCAAGAGGTGAAACCAGCTTTTCCCTACGCTGCTTGGTCAGGTGCAGGTAGATCATGGTGGTTTCTATCTTGGAGTGGCCGAGAAGCTGCTTGATGGTGTGTATGTCGGTACCGGCATCCAGCAGGTGGGTTGCGAAGGAGTGCCGGAGCGTATGGGCGGAGAATGCGTGCTGTCCGAGTCCGGCCTGCTTCATGGCCATCCTGATGGCGTGTTGGATAGCCTGCCCCGTTCTTTCGGGGGAGCGGTCATTCAAGGGCTTGCCTGGAGTCTGTCCCTCGAAGAGATATTTTTCGGACCGGTGGAGCTTCCACTGCTCTTCGAGCATGGGCAGGACGGTGAGTGGCAGGATGGTGAACCGGTCCCTGTTTCCCTTTCCGGCAACAACCTTAACCTGCATTTCGGTTCTGTTGATGCTCTTCATCTCCAGAAAGCGGAGCTCGATCAGTCTCAGGCCGGTGCCCCCGAAAGCATCGGGGCAGGCTATAAAACAAGGCAATGATGGCTTTGTGCTTGAAGTTGGCGGTTGAGGCAAGGACATGGACAATCTGTTCCTGCGTAAGGATATCCGGAAGCCTGAATTCCTTTCTGGGATAGAGTGCGTGTGGGACAACGTAGGGAGAGGGCAAGATGTGCTTGAAAAAGAAACTGCAGCTCTGGGCAGTTCCCGCAATAAGCGGGACAGGCTATCCTGCACTTGTCCCTTCCCACACCGTGTTCCTTCTTGATGTAGTTGATGTAGGAAGCGATCCCGATACTCGGGACAAGTTATGGTCCTGGGTAAGCTGTTCCGGGTTGAGATGGTTGTAATAGGCGAAAATATAGCGCATCTCGGCCATATAATTGCGGATTGTCATGGGGGAATAAGCTTTGGCTTCAAGAAAAGAGGCCAGCTTCAGCAGATAATCCTGCGCCGATTCATT
>JBBQXZ010000339.1:0-5090 GCA_038209145.1 Cytophagales bacterium
GTAAGTAAGAACCAGAATCCCTATATGTTATCTTACCTTCCGTAAAAGAAGAACTGATAACTTCCATACTGGACGGCAAATACCGTCCAAGTCCAGTATGTAGCGTAGAAATACCCACAGTAGCGGATAGGGTTTTCCAACAATCGATCTCACAGGTCTTACTGGGATTTACGAGCGGGGAATTTCTGACAATATCTTCACTGCGGAGATGAATGGAATCGCAGAAGGCCAAAGATGGTTATCTGGAAACAACGGGAACGGATAAGTCCCCGCCTTATCAACCTGATAAGGCTTTCTATAAATAAATACTAAGCAGGGGAGTATGCGAACAGGAGGAAAAGATATTGGGGCATACGCTAATAGTACCATACTAGGCACCTCAATCACCAAAAATCGTCTGGAAGGGGCTGTATATATCTTTAGATCGGATTATTACGTAAAGGTGAAAGTTGCAAATTATTGAACCGCCCTGTACCGAACGGTACGCTGGTGGTATGGGAGGTCGAAAAAGGACTTAACCCGGTTTCTCCTAACCAATTATTTATCCAGTATAGGTAATAACTTGGAGGTGAACCTTCTTCGTACATTTGAAAGTAGGAAATACTGGTAAAGAGAAAGGGTATCCTCCGTGCGGGGAACATACCCCGATTATTAGTTCCTATTCCTACAACAACGATTAAATCAAAAAAAAGCACCGCATATTTTTTATGCGGTGCTATTAATGAAGATTTGTAAATGCCCTTACAATACCCTGATTTTGATATTGCGGTAATGCACCTCGTCCGAATGATCCTGAAGCAGGATAAACCCTTCTTCGGCTTCTCCGAAGTTTTCTCTATCCTTGTATTTACTTCCCGCAACCAGGTTTCGGTATTCTTCCGAGCCCCGTACGTATTCCAACACTTTTACTCCGTTGAGGTAATGTTCTACTTTGTTGTCTGGGTGGGCGATAACCCTGCCTTTGTTCCATTCACCGATGGGCTGCACAAAACGGGGCTCCTTGGGTGCGGTGATTAAATCGTACAGCGAGGCCAGCGTCCTGTTGCCGTTGATCCCTTGTTTGGCATCCGGGTGTCTTTCGTCGTCCAGTACTTGGTATTCCAGCCCCAAGGCTGATCCAACATTTCCTTCGGAAAGTGTGACAAAATACTTGACGCCGCTATTGGCGACTTCCGTCAGACGGAAATCAAAGGACAAGTCGAAGGCACTGAATTTCTCTTCGGTTATAAGATCCCCGGGTCTTGGGGTTCCTTCTTCGGTAGCCTCAATGACCAGCATCCCATCCCGTATGGTCCAGCCCGTCTCCGGAAAGGTTTCCTGCTTCGTACTTCTCCAACCTTCGCTGCTGTTCCCATCAAAAAGCAGTCTCCAGCCCCTTTCCTTTTCATGTGCCGTTAAGGTATTGGGTATCGTGCTTACCACATAGATATCAGTCTCCATTGGGGTTGGTTCCAAGTCTTCTGTTTTGATCCGGATATTTCTGAAAAGCGTCCTTCTTCCCGCATCTGTGGAGTCCCTGATGCTGTGCACCTGAAGTCCGATAAATCCTGAAGCATCCATTTCATCTACCAAATAGGCCACTTCCTGCCCATTCACCCATGTTTTTAATTCATTGCCTATAAATTCAATCTTGTACGTATTGAACTCGCCGAGCTTGAAGGCACTTCTTGCATCAGGATTGAGTGATAAGGGATATAGCCATCCCCTTCTGGCTTCGTCATAAACTCCTCCGGACCAGGCACGCTCCTTGGGGTCCGTCTCTATCTGATATCCATTGACCCTACCCTTACCGTCTCTGGCAGCGGGATCGTATTGCCCCCGTACCATGACACCCGAATTACTGGATTCGTGTTCTATTTTGATTTCCAGTTCCAAAATAAAGTCTGTATATTCTTTCTCTGTTACCAAAAATGAATTCGGGGTCTTGGCTACAGCGGTACCGACGATAACTCCATCTTCGATCGTATATTGGGCTTCACCATCTAGTTGTTTCCATCCGTTAAGGCTTTCTCCGTCAAAAAGGTTGGTCCAGCCTTCCTTGGTTTCCACGGTGGCAGGGCCACAGCTTCCTATCCAAAGCATTGTCATGGACACTAAAATTAATGTTGTTTTCCTCATTATATAGGGGTTTTTAGGTGGTGTTCAATTCTTGATTCATTCTATTATCCCATAAAGCTAGTAAAATTCTCTCAAATTGAGATTTTTTCAGGCAATCGATTGCACCTTGGGGGACAAACGCATACAAAGGGAGCTTGTTTCTGCATGAAACTCATCCTTTCTTTTAATCTTTAAAATGAAGCTAGGAGTAACTTTTTGGTAGCTTTAACTGCCGCCTCAGGATCCATTTTCATTCCCAATCCACCTCCCCATTCGATACCCACATATCCTTCAAACTCAAAAGCGGCCACAATTTGCATCATTTTATGAAAATCGATGGTGGTATCATTGCCTTGTTTGTCAAATCCCATGGACTTGGCACTTACGCCCTTGGCAAAAGGCATCAGTTCCGCCACGCCTATATAGGGGTCGTAAAAAATTCCCTGCTCCAAATTTGTACGGAAGTTTCCGAAGTCGGGCAGGGTGCCGCAATGGTCGTTGTCTACCGCTTTCATTACATCCGCAAGCCACCTGCCGTTGGAAGAGTAACCGCCGTGATTTTCCACAATGATGCTGATCCCGTTGCTGGCGCCATACTCCACCAGTTTGGTTAGACCGTCGGCAAAATAATTTTGGGCGTCTTTATAGGATGCATCGCCGTATCCGGAGGCATTTACCCGAATGGCATGGCATCCCAAGAATTTGGCGGCATCTACCCACTTGTGGTGATTTGCCGCAGCAGTTTTTCTAGTGGCTTCTTCGGGACTGGCGATGGCACCTTCAGGCCCCCACATATCCACCATGATGAGTACGTTCGTGACACCTGCTCCCTCACTTCTCTTTTTGAGCTCGCTGAGGTAGGCGTTGTCAGTTTCCTTTCCCTTGAAAAAGCTGCTTACATATTCAACTGCATTAATATCAAAAATCTTTTTGGTGGTTTCCGGAAAATCCAAGTTTGTGATTTTTCCCGAATTGAGCCAATCTCTAAGGGACCACTCTGCCAATGAAATGGTATAGGGAGCTTTCTTGTTACGGGCAGGTTCCCATTGTGCTGCTTGGGTAAGACCAGGTAAAACAGCTAAAGCAACACCTGCCTGGAGAGTGTTTTTAAAAAACTTTCTTCTTTGGGTCATTGGATTTTTTTTTAAGTTGATTAATCAGATACAAGGTAAGAAAGTTTATCAAGAACAACCATTTAAAAACCAATGAAGCCAGTCAAGAATGCCGAACTTTGGAAGTTAATCAGTTCATTTTTCTGTTTCCAATCCATCTAAAGGCTTTTGACCTACATTGCCTCCCAAAATAATAGCCGCAGCTATCAAAACCAAGTTTTTGAATATATATTGACCTTTCAGCGTAGGTACCAAGGGTGTCCATTCAAAGATTTGATCTGGAAAAAAGAGAACGGGAAGAAATGTTCCCGGTAGTTGTAGAAAGAGCAAAAGTAGCGTGAACCGCATAAATCTCCCCAGAATCAGGCCTATCCCAATTAGTGTCTCCCAACTGGCAAGGCCAATGTTAATTTGGACATTGGTAAAGACCCCAAAAGTCACCCGATGGACTGTGTCAGTAACCAGCTGTTCCGCAGGGCTTATGCCGGGAAAGAACTTCAACATCCCAAACCAAATAAAAATGAACCCAATGCTGAACCTAAGCAGGGTGATACCTTTTTCTTTCATCCAAGTTCGTGCCGTACGGTCTATCTTTTGAAAAAGACTTGAATTCGAAACTGTTGTGTTTATTTCACTTAATTTTTCACGAATCATTTCAATGTATTTAGCGAATTGTTTTGCTGATCAGAACTTGTGGCTGTAGTCATTCATAAGTTCAGGCATTAGGACAATAATCTTTAGTTATTCTGCAATATTTATTCCTAAATTTGATCATCAAATGAAAATGTCCGACATATCACATCAATCTACAGGTAATAAACTTCTGCGGTGTTTCTGGAATGTTTCAATTAGTTCAGGAGGAGGTATCGGTAAATTCATTGGTGGTAATCGTATTGAAGTGGCTTGGATGAAACGTTTGATTTCTGGAAGTTTTTAGCAGGCATAGGAGTTTTTCTATGGGGAATGCATCAGTTGGAGCATGCGTTGCGGGAATTGGCAGGAAAGTCTTTCAAAAATTTGCTGCAGCGATTTACCAATAAAGCCTGGAAAGGGATTCTGGTAGGTACCTTGAGTACTGCCATTCTGCAAAGCAGCACACTGGTGACCCTCATGGTCCTGGCCTTTCTCGGTGGAGGTATGATAAGTCTGGGAAGCTCACTGGGTGTCGTCCTTGGCGCAAATTTGGGAACAACCGTTACCGCATGGATTGTAGCTACGTTGGGTTTCAAATTCAGTGTTGCTGATTTTTCGTTTCCTTTTTTGGCCATAGGAACCCTGACCTATATATTTGTCAACAGCCGCCCCTTATTGAGGAATATTGGCGGTTTTTTGGTGGGCTTTCGGTTGATTTTTTTGGGCTTGGATTTTATGAAAACGGCTATTGAGGCAGTAGCCGAACAAGTGGATTTATCCGAATTTAAAGTTTACGGATCAATAGTCTTTTTATTGATTGGGTTGGTCATCACCGCCCTTATCCAATCAAGCTCGGCGATGATCGTCATCGTACTTAGCGCCTTAAATTCCCAGATCATCGAACTGGAGTTGGCATTTGCGATGGTAATCGGAGCCAATATTGGGACTACCTTTACTCTAATAATGACCGCTATTGGTGGAAGTCCCGATAAGAAACGACTCGCCGTCTTCAATTTTAGTTTCAATGTCCTTACAGGAACTGTTGTTTTTCTGCTTTCCGGAACTTTTATTTTATTATTAGAAACGTATTTTAAGACTACTGATCCTCTGACAAAACTTGTACTTTTAAATTCTCTGTTGAATGCAGTTGGAATCGTGCTATTTTATCCATTTTTAAGTGTCTTGGAAAAAGGATTGCGAAGAAGATTTCGAAAAAATGAACCTGTAGGGGAATCCACCTATGTCAAA
>JBBQXZ010000340.1:0-5085 GCA_038209145.1 Cytophagales bacterium
CCTTTGGAACCCACTAAAGGGGCCTGGAACTTTCATCCCGCTGACTTGGGTGAGGCTGCTGCACAAATGTATGCGTTTGATGTGAACGGAGATGGCCTCCAGGATGTTATTTCCACTTCTGCTCATCAACTGGGAATGTGGTGGCACGAACAAGTTCACGATGAACAGGGAACTATTACTTGGAGGACACATGTTATTGACGATCTGTTTACCCAAACCCACGGGTTGGAGTTGGTGGATATCAATCATGACGGAAAGTTGGATCTTGTCACAGGAAAACGTTATTTTGCCCACATGGGGGCAGATCCCGGGGAGTTTGATACGCCCTATCTGTACTGGTATGAATTTCAGCCGGGCGAAGTCCCTCAGTGGATTGGTCATGAAGTGGACAATGACTCCGGCGTAGGCGTCCATGTGATCACCCAAGATATTACCAACGATGGGCTGGTAGATATCATCGTTGCAAATAAAAAAGGTGTTTTTGTTTTTGAACAGGAACGCCCCTAGTTTAACTATATAATCAATTTAAAACCCCTTTATGAAACATTCAAATCGCTTATTTTTTTACCTGACACTGGCTATCATGTCAGGAATTGTAATTTCATGTAATCAGAAAAAAACCGGAAAAACCTCGGATGGGCAGGAATATACCTACATCCAAGAAGGTACCGAAGCACCGAAGAACGGTGACTTTATCATCTATAACCTGGCTGTCCAAAAATCAAATGACAGCACCTTTATTTCCACCAAAGATCAGGGAATGCCCGGATACCTTCAATATTACGATACCCTTTCCAAAGTCGGATTTATGGATGAGATTTTCATCAACCTTAAAAAGGGAGACAGTATCGTTTTGGAGGCTCCAGCCACCAAAATTTTCGAGAACAACCTTCCTCCCTTTTTGAAGGCAGATGAGAACGTCAAAATTCAAATTGGCGTGATCGATGTTTTGGATGAGGAAAAAACAATGGCCTACTTCAACAACCTGCAATTGAAGGCCCAGGAAGATGAAATGGCCATGGCTTCAGGCCAGCTCGAACTGGAAGCCACTGCAATCGATGCGTATGTGAAGGACAACAACTTGAAAGGTACAAAAACCGAATCCGGCCTATTTTATGTCATTGAAAAAGAAGGCAGCGGCCCTGCTATCGAGGAGGGTGATCAAGCTTCTGTCCATTATGCAGGTTATCTGCTCAATGGTCAAATCTTTGACACGAGCATCAAGGAAGTAGCCGAGGCCAACCGCATTTACGATCCGCAGCGGGACCAGTCTGGAGGATACGCCCCCTTTGACCTGCAAGTTGGAGTTGGTCAGGTAATTCCCGGATGGGACGAAGGATTGAGTTTGCTTAAAAAGGGAGATAAGGCCAAATTCATCATCCCGTCTCCCCTGGCCTATGGAAGCAGAGGAGCTGGAGGAGATATTCCCGCCAATTCGATCCTGATTTTTGACGTGGAGATTCTGGATGTTAATAAGTAAGTGATTACGATATAGTTTACTATTTAAAGGAACCACAGTGGGCACAAAGTTTCACAAAGGACACGAAGTTTTTTTAATTTTGTGTCCTTTAGGTCTTATTTGTGTCCTTCGTGGTTTTTTTAAAGGTACCACTGAGTTTCAGAAAGAACACACCAAGTCTTTTTTGTATTTATCTGTGAATCCGTGGCAGTCGAACCAATAATTTTTGAACCAAATGAGATACATAAGATCACATAAGGGGGAAAAATAAATCTGGTTCTCTTTTAATACAGATATTCAATTCAATACGTAAAGGTAAAGTGTACTGGGTCCCGGCAAGGGTTCAGGATGGGGTCTGTCCCTGTTTTGAGACAAGGTTTCCCATTTTAATAAATAAGTCTTTTCCTCTTTTGACACCCCTTTATCAGATGCAGTTCTGACCAAAAGATCCGGAAAAGTTCCTTCAGGCTTTTGTTCGGTTGTAAAGGAAACCGGTTTCAACACTTCACCAATCGGATTAAATTGCCCATCCAATAAGATAGTCCCCTCTCCGTACTTGATGTGCGAATAACCCAATTCATAGTTCCCATCAGACCTTCGCTTAAAATCCCCCAACCGTACCTCAAATACAATACTTCCCCTGCCTGAAAATTCCCAGCGGTAATCCCAATCGGTTACCTGCTTGGTTCTCCATGTTCCATCCTGAATCCAGGTAACGTAAAACTGGAGGTTGCCGGCTTCATCGTATTTGTGAAAGGCCATAATCGGGTTTTGTTCCTCATCCAAAACCAACTTAGCCGCTAAATTGATTATCCCCCCGCCAGCCGGAACAGGTGCTACAATGACCGATTTTTGATCAAAGGTTACCGGCATGGGGACCATTTCTCCAAACGCATTATACCAGCTTCTCATGTCTGGACTTTTTATGTAGGAAAGGTCATGGTTGGTTTCACAGTCCGGCGTGTCCCGCCATACCCAATACATGTGGTACCAGTCGTCATCCAGCAATTTCGGCTGGGAGGCATAGGCATTCATCAATCCCTGTCCATCCGTCGATGGCGTGTCTAAAAGTCTCTCCCAATTTTTAGATTCCGAATCGTAAACATTGTAAATCTCATTACCATTACCACTCCCCCCATCACGATAATGAAAGATAAGGTCACCTTCCTTGGTTGTCATGAAATTTGGATAGGTACACCTGGATTCATTTGTTCCCACCATACCCGGTTCCTGCACCAAAGAAGTAATGTCATAAGGTTTGGTAGACTTAAAGTAGGTCAACGGATGCACATGCATGTTTCCGGATAAGTGGATATAGCCCTCTTTGTCTATCCCAAAAGTAACTGAATTGTGACTGTCCCAACCGAGAATGGTGCTGGTACCCTTTCCTTTTTCCCTCTCAAATACAGGCAATGTATGGAGTTGGAATGAATCATCGGTCAAATTCCGGTGACCTACCGTCATGTGCCTGTTTTTATTATAATATGCGATGTATTGTCGATCACCGTGGGTCATCAATGTAAAACCAACGGGATGGCCTGACCAAACACTGTCTATTAAAATCTTTTGTTGGATTTTTTTCTGTTGATCCCTTTCATCAATAACGATTGGCCCTTCAGGCACCCTTTCACTACATGCTGTTAATCCTAAAATCATAAAAATCAAGAGATAGAATATTCGATTTACCATATTGTAATGAAATTTGGATGTTGGTATTAGTTTTAACCTGAGTTGGGCTATTCGTCAAACTAGTAAGTTAGGAAAATTAGTTAATTAAATTTTGTCAGTATTGTGTCGGAAAAGGCAAAATTCACATAATACTAAGTGATTTGATTCATTTATCATGGGTTTGCGCCCTTGGATATTAATGTTCGGCCTTTCAGGGCTGGTTTTTTAAAATCCGATCTAGCCCTGAAAGGGTGCCATGCCAAAGCGATGGGTGCAGCCTATCGTATGGTCCCAAAAGACCAGCCAATGCAAACCCTGAAAGGGTGCCATACCTTTGTATTACGCCCTTACAGGGCTGGGATTAATATACCATATTTAAGCACATGGAGTTACCCTCCGCTATGATTTTCCGCCCTTACAGGGCTAGGGTAAATAACAATCGAAATCAGGTTTTTACTTTATTCTATAAACATGTTATAAATTTAGTAAACTGTCAAAGAGGGATATTAGCCCAAATTAATTGGTAGAGTAAAGGTCAATTATCAATTATTCGGTTAGAAAATTTTATGTTACATGTTCTCTTTTAAATTTAAAATAGCCCTTGAAGATTAGTTTGTAAGAATATAATAGGCATGCCCTTTTGCGGGAATGGTTACTTCCAGATCAATCGTATAATCCCTGGAAATGGCCAGGGTACGTGACTCTCCATCTCCATTCGTCAGGTTTAATTTATCTCCAAGTCCGGTATAGTATACAGGCACAGCTATAGTACGCGTTATATCCCTTTCGAGCGGATTATAAAGCATGAGGAAACCTTTCTCCTCACCCTTCGGATTGACATGGAGCAAACCGTCCCAATCCCTGCCGTCCGGACGGCGCAGGTGGATGATGTCCGAATCCAATATCTCCCGGTGGGTTTTGTAAAAAGAAACCCACTGCTCCACCATTTTTTTTGTGGTATCCGAGTCATACAACCTGGGTCCCCGGTAACAGGCCTGTACACCTGCCCCAAACAAGTTGGCCATACGCTGGGAATAATGGTCCAAATGGTCTTCTAGAGGTTCGATCGTTGCAGCGGCCCCTCCCCCTTGGTATTCTGTTAGTGGCACAAACATCCAACCCATGCTGGGGGTTTTGGTCCAGGTGCCGTCATAAATATTTTGCCGCTCAATGATCTCCTGCTGTGCCCGGGGCAGCGACCAGTTCACTTCCCGATAGCCCATCGCAATCTTGGAGGAACCGTTCATGAAATACCAGTCTGGGACATTCAGGTAAATGCCTTCCGAACGGCACCAGGCATACAGGTCACTGATAATTCGGTGCTGATTCCACTGCGAATCTTCCAGTCCCCTGTGGCCGGGATGATCGTGGGAGGCACAGATGTCCCCGGGGTAATTTCCATCGTGTTCAATAATATCCAGCCCGGTAGCTGTATACATTTCTTTGATCCTACGGAAATATTCAATGCCCCATTCAGAGGCCAGGCAGGGGGAATTACCATACTTGGCTATACCGCCCGTCTTGCCTGTTGCGGGGTTTATAATATCGTGTTCATCACTGATAGACCGGCTTGCCAATAGCGAATAGCCTCCCAAAGCAATGCCTTTTTCATGGGCATAATTGGCCAATTCTTCCATCTTTCGATAATAGGCCGTATCTCCCGTCTCCATGTTGAATCCACTTCCGAATGTCATGATGACCATTTCAAACCCTACCTCCGCAGATTGGTCGATGGCCAGTTTTACCGATTCCGGATCAGCATTGCGCACGTGCATGAGGATGGGGTTTTCGGTTACCCAAGGAGATACGGTCCGGTACATTTTGCGGGTAGTCAGGCCTTTTCGCTCTTTGTCATAGGAATCGAAAAACAGCTCCCAGGTCCGGAAAGATTCAAATGTTCCGCCAGCAGGCACCTCTTGGGCGGGACCATAACTCGGATGAACCTCCAACAGCACCGG
>JBBQXZ010000341.1:0-5061 GCA_038209145.1 Cytophagales bacterium
AAAATTTAAAAACATGAAAAAGTACATAAAAAATATATCTCGAATACTGATCACCGGTCTTTTGACGGTCACTGCATGGTCTTGCGCGGACTTTCTGGAAGAAACGGACAAGTCTAACTTTACACTGGAAAATTACTTCACCCGTCCGGAACATGCTACCAGTGTGGTCAATGCGGCCTATGAAAGCCTGAGACCTATCATGACGAGCGGTTTTGGAGGTGGTCCTTGGATGATGACCGAGTTTGCCACGGGATTGGCGGACACTGAATTGGGACAGGCGCAAAACAGTGTCTTCGTTCGACAGCTGATCAATAACTCAGATAACGGATATGGGCAGACATATTGGACGACCTATTACAGGGGAATCGCCAATGCCAACCTGGCTATAGCAAAGATTCCTGAAATAGAAATGGATCAGACCGTCAAAAACAGGCTGCTCGGAGAAGCCCGCTTTTTGAGGGCCTATTATTATTATCACCTGATTCGTATATTTGGTCAAATCCCACTGATTACCAGTGTTATTAACCTTACTTCGCCCGAGATGTATCCAGAGCCAGCTTCGGTAGAGGCCGTGTATAATCAGATTGTAGAGGATTTGACGACTGCGGAGACCATGGGATTACCCATCAGAGAAGTTACTGGTAGGGTTTCGATGGGAGCGGTGAAGAGTATGCTGGCAAGCGTTTACTTAACTATGGCGGGACACCCCCTTCAAAAAGGCACCGAATACCATCAACTGGCAGCCAACAAAGCAAATGAAGTGATTCAGTCAGGTCAGTTTTCTTTGTTCAGTAGCTATAATGACCTAAATAGGGTAGGATTGAAAAATTTAGGTGAAAACATCTTTATGATTCAATATGCTGCCTTTATCATGCCGAATACCGTACAAGTGGCCATATTACCTTATAACAGGGGTATCAGTGCTTACAATGACGAAACGGGTGGTATCTTTGCGAATTCTGACTTTATTTCCACTTTTGATGAAGGAGACAAAAGAATAAAGGAAAAGCAATTCTTCTTTACCAAATATACATTGAGATCAGACAGAAATCAGACTAGGGAGCTGGGTGACTATTACATTTGGAAATTTTTTGATGAAGAGGCACAACTTAGAACCACAAGTAGTGGGATGAATTGGCCCGTCTATCGCTATGCCGAAGTATTGCTGACCTATGCCGAAGCCATCAACGAAGCTACCGGACCCAGCCCAGAAGCCTATCAAGCTGTAAATCTAATACGAAGGAGAGCGGAATTGCCTGATTTATCCGGTCTATCCAAGGATGAGTTCCGGGATGCCGTATTGATAGAAAGGTGGCATGAGCTCTGCTATGAAAATAAGACTTGGTTTGATATGGTAAGGCTTCGAAAAGCCCTTAATTTGGAGACGAATGAATTTGAACCGTATGTGGGACATCAGTTTTCCTATGGACCTACTGTTACCGCCCGCGAATTATTGTTCCCCATTCCAACTGCCGAAATCAGAAACAACACCAAGCTTACGCAAAATACGGGGTATTAATTTGTAAGGATAAACAGCGAAATGTTCCTGTGAAGCACACAAGTGTTCGCCAAGCATTTTAGTGCCAAGAAATAATGGCAAAATGTTACTTGTCCTGTCTTTTGATTATGTATTTAAATATTTATGGGATATATTGAGTTTTCAAACGCTCGGTATATCCCTTTTATGGTAACAAGGTTTTGGAATATTCGGAAAAAATCCTCTATCAAAGCCTTGCCTTTAGTTTAAATTTAAATAAAACGATAATCCTGTCAAGAATGAAAAACCCAAGGAATGGCTTATTTGCCTTTAAAAACTGGAGGAATACCGGTTTGTTGATGTTGTTTACCCTAAGTTTTTGCATGGGGCAACACGGAGAAAAATGGCTTGAATTTAAAGGTAACAGTGGACCGGGTAAAGGCAAAAAGATCGTTTTGATCAGCGGGGATGATGAATACCGCTCAGAGGAAGGATTGCCTATGCTTGCTAAAATCCTGGCCCAGCACCATGGATTTGATTGTACCGTACTTTTTTCGATAGATCCCGCAAAAAACGAAATCATTCCCAATTACAAAACCAATATTCCAGGCTTGGAGCATGTGGACGAGGCAGATTTAGTAATCATGCTGATGCGTTTCAGGGAACTTCCCGATGAGCAGATGAAGTATATCGATGACTATATCCAGGCAGGCAAGCCGATTATTGGTTTGAGGACATCCACCCATGCCTTCAATTATGGTAAGGACAGCGACAGCAAGTACAAGAAATACCACTGGATGAGTGATGATGCCAGCTGGAAGCAAGGGTTTGGAAGAAAAATTCTGGGAGAAACCTGGGTTGCGCACCACGGCCACCATGCTGTAGAAGGTACCCGGGCAATGCTTGATGGGTTGGCGGCGGAACACGAGCATCCCATTCTCCGGGGAATCAAAGATATCTGGGTAGCATCTGATGTATATACAGTCCGCAATTTGGGAGACAACGCAAATGTCTTGATCCATGGTGCTGTCACTCAAGGGATGACTGCGGATACACCTGTCAACTGGGAAAAAGCCCTAATGCCAATTGCATGGACCCAGACGTATACAAGCGATCAGGGAAATACCGGCAAGATATTCACAAGTACCATGGGGGCATCCGTAGACCTTGAAAGTGAGGACTTAAGAAAGCTGGTAGTTAACGCGGCATACTGGTGTCTGAATATGTCGGACAAAATTACCGAAAACACAAAAGTGGACTATGTGGGGGAATACAAACCCACCATGTTTGGTTTTGACAACTGGCGGCGTGGTATGAAAGTTTCCGATTTCAAATAGGCGGGATCATTCGACGCAGCGAAAAGTTTCACAACTACCCAACATATAATTTTCGAAAATGAAGAATAAAATAGGATTCAACGTATTGGCTTGGTCTGCGGCGGTATCGGATGAATTAAAGCCGGTCATTGACCGGCTGAATACAATCGGATATGATGGCGTGGAGTTTTTGGTAGGGGTACCAGATGTAGCAGCCTACAAGCGTATTGGTGAATATACCCAAAGCTTGGGTTTGGAAACCACTACGGTATTTGTATTGGGGGCGGATGAAAACCCGATAGATCCGGATGCCAAAGTAAGGGCGAAAGCCTTGGATAAGATAAAATGGACCATTGACCGCTCTTATGATATGGGAGCCAAATTGATCTGCGGACCCTTTCATTCCGCGTTTACTGTCTTTGCCAAACGCGCTCCGGAAGAGCAAGAATATGATTGGAGCGCGGAAGTGTTGCATGCTGCCGGGAATTATGCCAAGCAGGCAGGGATTATCCTCGCCCCGGAGGCGTTGAATCGATTTGAATGCTACCTGTGCAATACGATGGATCAATTGACACATCTGTTGAAAAAGGTAAACCACCCCTATGTCAAAGGCATGTTCGACACCCATCATGCCAACATCGAAGAAAAAAAACTTGGCGATGCAATACGTAAAATAGCCCCTCTTTTGGAACATGTTCATATCAGTGAAAACGACCGCGGGACTCCAGGGTCAGGACACGTGCCATTTGATGAAGCCTTTTCAACGCTGGCTGAGATAGGTTACCAAGGTTGGTTGACCATAGAGGGCTTTACCCGCAATGATCCTGATTTTGCCAACTCCATCGGTGTGTGGAGGGAGTTTTCCCAACCATGGGAAATGGCAGAAAGTGGCTTCAAATTCATCAAGGCCATGGGAGAAAAACACGGTTTGTAACTACCTCTTTTCCCAAAAGAAATCCAGCTAAATCTGATCTCAAAATCCTTAACAAATTCAAAAGATGTCCAACATACCATTCCGCTTTGGAGCCGAAGTATATACCTGGTTTATGAGTGGCAACGGCGAAACCTATAAAGGTCAGCTGGGTCACATGATTGATGTCATTGCAGATGCCGGATTTACCGGGATCCAACCGATTTTTACTTGGATGGGTCCGCTTTCCGATCCAAAATTGCTTGCTGATAAGCTCGGGCAGCGTAATATGGATCTGGCAGCGGTGGCATTGGCACTTGACTGGAACGGCTCCAAAGAAACGGATGAAGAAAGACAAGTGGCGGACGATGCCATTACCATGCTTGAGCAATTTCCAAATTCAGTATTGTGTACGGTACAGATCCCGACAGGAAGGCATGACCTGGAAAGCCGTCGGAAAAACCTGGTGAATATTGTCAATGAGGTGTCCAAAAGAGCGGCAGACCGGGGGGTTGTCAGCAGTTTTCACCCCAACTCTCCCCATTCCTCCATTACCCGAACCGAAGAAGATTACAAAATTATTTTGGGTGGACTTGACGCATCGGTTACGGGTTGGTGTCCGGACGTGGGGCATATCATCAATGCAGGCATGGATCCGTTGGCCAAAATGAAAGAATACCAATCACTGATTAATCATGTGCATTATAAAGATTGGGACGGTAATCCTGAGTTTGCACTTATGGGTAAAGGTAAAGTGGATTTGGTGGGCATCACGCAGTGGCTGAAGGACATCAATTTCCCAGGCTGGATCATTTGCGAAGATGAAGGCCGGGAGGCTTTGGAAGATCCGGATTTTGTTACCCTCCATGATGGAAAATGGGTGAACGAAGAATTAATTCATCAGCTCAAATAAACGCAGCATGCCGAATATAAGCGCAAATGGAATAAATATCCATTACGAAATCCGGGGAGAGGGAGAACCCCTTTTATTGATCATGGGGATCACGGCACCGGGATCTGTGTGGGAAAAACACGTAGCTGTCTGGGAGAAGGATTTTCAATGCATTTTGCTCGATAATCGAGGAGTCGGGGGATCCGACAAGCCTATGGGTCCCTATTCAACGGGTATGTTGGCGGACGATTGTGCGTCATTGCTTGATGAGTTGGGTATCTCTTCGGCAAGGGTCGTTGGGGTTTCCATGGGGAGTACCATCGCCCAGCAGATGGCCATCCGTCATCCACACAAAGTGAAATCAATGGTGCTGATGTGCCCTTGGGCACGCTGTGATAACAAAGCAAAAGCAATATTTGAATTGATGGTAGACTGTAAGGCACGCTTCAGGCCCGAAGAGTTCAGC
>JBBQXZ010000342.1:0-5001 GCA_038209145.1 Cytophagales bacterium
CAGCAGTTGCCCTTTATATGGTCCATCTTTCATCAAAATGGGTTCGCTGGGAGAGTTTCCAATTTCCGCATCTGGCAACCATATAGCGGGAGGTGCCATTCTTGGGATTTCTGTAACTTCTTCAGGTATTCCCCAAGCCATGCCATTGTAGGCATCTTTTTGTACATTTATCAACTTATTGGCGGGAAGCCATTGACCTTGGTTGTCGGTCACAAATATTTCCCCATCGACTCCCTCGCCGATGCCGTTGGGCGTTCTGAGGCCGTAATCCAAGTATTCGATATCTCCATTTTTGCTGATTTTAAGTGTTCTGCCTCGGTCGGGATGCTGTTTTTCACCCGTCTTTAGGCGCATCGCCATGGATAAGGTGATGTAGAAATGGTCTTCTTTATATAGAAGACCGAAGGCAAATTCATGGAAATCATCCGTTACGCCCCAGGAATTGCAAACGGCTTGGTAAGAATCGATGATATCATCACCGTCTGTATCTACAAGCTTCGTCAATTCATGCTTTTGCAATACATAAATTTCTCCGTCTACGACTTCCATACCAAGTGGTTCCGCCAGGCCAGCGGCAATTCGCTTGATGCGAAGTCGGGTTGTATCGCCAGTTTCCACTCCATCTACGAGATAAATGCCACCAATTTTGTCCCATGTACTCACCAACAGCCTTCCATCTGGTAAGAAAGCAAGCGCCCCTACCCGCGGTTTAAATCCTTCATGGTGCAAGGTCGCTAGGTCATAGCTGGGATGTACTCCCTCCAGGGCAATCCCAAATCCCGGTTTTTTGGGAGAAATATCTTCTTTCGAGACTGCTCGTGCCACATTTGGCAGGCCTGTCGATATCTTCGGGGATTTTGGTGCAAAAGTCATGACATAATCCAACATGGGCCGGATATCTGCGTCTTCCAAGTCGGGATGCGCATTCATCATCACTTCTCCCCAAACACCATTTCCTCCTTCACGGATTTTTTGCATCAGGTAAGGATATGCACTTTTTTCTCCATTATATTTTTGGGCAATGGAGGTTAAGGAAGGACCCACATTGTCATTTACCTCTTCGTGACAGGTATTGCAGTCACTGGTTTCCATCCGCAGAATTCCCAAATGATCGTATTGTTCCCCCAGTGATGGAGGAATCTGTTCTTGGATCTGGTCAAAATACGTAAGGAGTTGATGGGTGCCATTTCCAGACATCGAAAATTTCCCCTTTTCTGAAAAAAGCACAATTTCTGAATTATCGGGCATTCCAGAAATAACAAATGTTCTTTCAAGACCCGGATTCCCCTGATCGTTCGATACGTATTCTGGGTTTTCATTGATAGAAACTGTCCCAATATCCGCATGGACAACCTGATAGGCCAACCAAATTTGATTGTTTTCAAAAGTATATCCCTTTTGAAGGATAGTGATGTCTAATAATGCTCGCCCGTTAAAATTTACTTGCCATTTGTTTAAGACGGCTTCCTGCTCCTGATAAGAAACTCCCCAAGTTGTTGGCTGGATGTTCTTTTTATTGGTAAATACCGTTCCTTCCAAAACTACACCACCTTTCCAAATTTTATAAAGCTGGCTATTTCCCAAGTCATAGGCCACGAATAATTCCGGATGCAGGGCAAGGGTAAGCATTCGGGGTTTTTTGTCCAGCACAGATCGGAAAGCCCAGGGGTCCAAAGGTCTTTCATAGTTTATTTTTGGTTCTTTGCATCCAACAAGAAAAAGAAAAACAATCAAAATAAGAGAATAGCCAAGAAGGGGTTGACTTTTAAGTTTCGCCAGAAACGTTATAGAATGACTCATATTATATAATTCACGAAATCTCATTGAAATAAATAGGAACATCATAAATCAAAAGGGCCCTTTCTGTGTGGTTTTCATTGCTGCTTGCCCTCCCGGCATGGCTCCCCTTTTTCGTACTATGTTCAGCGGATCGCCCGATTCCTTATCATACCAATCTCCGGTAAGGTTCTCTGGTTCCGTGTCCAACGTTTCCTTCCTCCATCTGTCCAGCACATCTCTCATTTCAAGCAATTTTTCTTTATACTGCGGGACAGATCCGATATTTACCAGTTGATCATAATCTTCGGCAATGTTGAACAACTGTTCAAACGGTCTGGGAACACTAAAAATATCGGACTGGGCAGGGGTAAGTTTTCCATGGTCTCTCAAGCGTTTCAAATCGGCATAGGAATCACTTTTATTTGAATCAGCGGGTCCATTTAAAGACAAACTAGGCCGAAGGTTGAGCACATAGAGGTAATCCTTGGTCCTTACCATGCGCTCGTAGGCCTGATGATCGTGCCAATTATGTTCTGCAAAAACGAAGTTCCTGAAATCCATTTCCGGATTACGCAACACTTTTCCAAAGCTTTTTCCCTGAAAAGAGGTCCCCGCCTCGATCCCTGCCAATTCCAGTATCGTAGGAGCTATATCTATGCTGCTTATCAGGCTGTTGGAAATATTATTTCCTTTATTTATTCCATCCGGCAATACCACAATCAGGGGCGATTTGATACCACTGTCATACAAACGAGTTTTACTTCTTGGAAAGGGGCGGCCGTTGTCTGACATGATAATTATGACAGTATCATCCAACACACCCTGTCCCTGAAGTTCCCGCTCCACCTCTCCAATATAGAAATCAAACCGGGTAATCTCATCGTAGTAATGGGCCAAATCTCTTTTGGTGGGTATTGAATCAGCCAAATAGACAGGAGGTACAACCCTTAGTGGGTCGTGAGTTCCTGAAAAATCATTTTGCCCCCATGGGCGGTGGGGATCCAATGCCGCAAACCACATGAAGAAAGGCATGTCCTTGGGTCTTTCCTTAAGTGTAGGTACCCACATCCCTTCTCCCCCATCACCCATGGATGTCCCTTTATCGTGGATGACATCAAATCCACTACGTGGGGAATCACCCATATGCCATTTTCCAGCCTGGGCGGTATAGTAGCCAGCATCCTTCAATAGCTGCGGAAAAGTGATCATTTCCTCCGGTAGTGGTGTATGCAATTCAGCTGCTCCAGTATTGTGGGGATAGCGGCCTGAGATAATGCTTGTGCGGCTAGGACTGCAAGAACTGGCTGTCAAATAAAAATTCTCAAATTTGATGCCCTCTTGGGCCATTCTGTCAATGTTCGGGCTGTGTACCAATGGATGACCGTAGCATCCCAAATCATCCCATCCTATGTCATCGGCTATTATAAAGACAATATTGGGTCTAGAAGCGATTGCCGGTAGACCCGATACCAAGAAATAGAACAAGAGAACGGTGATGATATTAGTGTTTTTCATTTAATCCATCGGTTCATTTTCGAAATCAGTTTCATTAACCCAGCCTGCTTTTGGGGTTTCCCCCTTTAGGTATCTCGAATAGAAATTAGCTGTATTTGGATCAGCATATGGATATTCGTCAAAGACTTCCCCCCGACCAAACATTCTCGGATCCCCTTCGGCTCGCAATTTATCGAATAATTGTTTTTTAAGGGCTTCTTTTGCCGATTGATGTTCCGGATGTAGAGAAAGGTTGTTCATACATTCCGGATCTGTTTTCTTGAGGTATAGTTCTTCTGTTGGACGTTTTCCAAAACTTTCCGACCAGTAAGATGCTGAATCAGGGACCTTTCTCCTATTCAGAATGACTGTCTTGGTAGGACTGCCATCGGTATTTAGGTAGCCTGTTTCCGGATTGCCAGCGGGCCATCTGTCTGTTTCAAAATTGTATAAGTAAACGTAATCATCGGTGATTATTCCCCGTATGGGGTAGCCTACGTCATTAGGACGCCCGACGTCATGTCGCTCCTGACCGATAATAACGGCATTTCTATATTTCTCTATCCGTCCCGAAAGGTTGCTATTAAAGATGTCCAATAAACTTTTACCGGTGATTTCAGGCATTCCAACTTCAAGTGGAGATATTTCCGCAAGCTCTAGGACCGTTGGAGCTATGTCAATAAAACTGATAAAATCATCCACGGTTCTTCCTGGCTGTTTTATTCCATCGGGCCACATGACTGCAAATGGCATGTGATGCGACCATTCATAGGCATTTCCTTTCACTCTCGGAAATGGCATTCCATTGTCAGAGGTGACAATGATAAGGGTATTTTCCAGTTCGCCCCGCTTTTCCAAGACTTCAATCATCTGCTGCAAATGATGGTCAAAATATTCTATTTCCATCGCATAATCCAACATGTCATGTCTTACGGAATCTATGTCGGGCCAAAATGCGGGAACAACAGTTATATCTGTCAAATTCTTCCCTGCCTTGTTTACCCCAGACTGAAATTCATATACCCTATGAGGTTCGGTAGACCCATACCAAAAAAAGAACGGTTCATCATCGCTTTGCGCTTCCAAAAAATCCTCGAAATTTTTGGTGTAATCGTTTATGCTAATGGCTGATGTCGGTGGATCGAGTGAAAATTTCTGGAACCTGGGACCGGTAAGTTCCCTGGGTTTCCCGTCTTTTTCACCCGGATTTCCCGGTGCCCAACCTTTTCCAGTAAAGCCGGTATTGTATCCATGATCACCCAACACCTCAATAAATGACATGAATTTTTCCGGGAAAAAGGGGACATGGTTTGCCGCTTCTTCCAGTTGCCAGGAATTCCTTCCGGTCAGGATTGCCGATCGTGAAGGGGAACATTTCGCATTCGGTGTATAGGCGTTGGTAAACAAGATTCCCCCGGTAGCTATTCGATCGAATGCCGGGGTTTTTACCCAACTGGTACCATAGGCACCCATATGGGGAAAAGAAGCATCGTCTGCAATGACAAATAATATATTGGGCTTTTTGTAAGGTGGTACATCAGGAGACTTACAACTGAAGGTTGCACCTACCAAAAATAAAATACAACCATACAGGTTTGTTTTCATGGACAAAATGGGATTATTATTACTGAGAGGCTACCTGGATGAAACACATCTGAATCCGGTATGTTCCAAACCAGTATCCGGTGAAGATTTCATTTTGGCACTAACCCTGTATCCTTCACAATA
>JBBQXZ010000343.1:0-4999 GCA_038209145.1 Cytophagales bacterium
CCCCTGCCTCCCAGGCAATTTTACCGGCGGCCGCAGCTATGGCGTCGGCTTCAAATACATCCGTCCCATAGGGCAAATGATAGTTGTGGGCTTCGGTGGCTCCCCATGGCAACACAACCAATTCCATCGGATTGTTTTTAAGGGCTTTCCAGTTGGTTTCTGCTAGTATATATGGTCTCATACGATTAGGTAAGGGTTAATTAAAGAACGAATCCCTTCTTTTCATGTAAATAAAACATAATTTTTCCTTAAAAACCACCTTAGTTTTAAGAGAAGCATTTATCTTGCAACGCAGTGAAAGCAGATTAAGTCGCGACCTATTCTCGTTGCAGGTGTCAGAATAATAAACCTAAAAGAAAAATAATGTCAGTAACTAATACCCGAAGGAATTTTGTAAAAAAAGGAGTGATGGGCGTGTTGGTGGGCTCCGTCATGGGTTCTTCCCAATCAATAGCCGCTGCCGTAGGCAAAAAAGAAGACCCTTTCCACTTGGGGTTTGCCGGATATACATTCGTGCATTTCAATCTGGAGGAAAGTCTGGACATGATTAGTAAACTGGAAGTGAACTACCTGTGCATCAAGGATTTTCACTTGCCGCTCGATAGTACCCCGGAACAAATTAAAGCGTTTCATAGTAGGTTGGCAAAATCGAACGTAAAAGGGTATGCCGTAGGACCGATCTACTGCAAGACTCGAGCGGAAATGGACAGGGCGTTTGAATATGCCAAAAAGGTCGGTGTAGACCTGATTGTAGGCATCCCTCTCCATGAAGATTTGGTGTATTTAGATCAGAAAGTCAAAGAATATGATATCCGGTTTGGCATTCACAATCACGGTCCAGAAGATAAATTGTATCCCAACGCAACGGTGGCAGTAAATTTAATAAAAGATCTGGACGCCCGTATTGGCCTATGTTTCGACATGGGGCACAATATCCGTGACGGACAAGACCCCATTGCTGACCTGAAGAAGTATAAAGACAGGATTTTTGATATTCACCTGAAAAATGTAACAGCCGCTGATGCGGAGGGTAAAACGTGCGAACTTGGTAGGGGAGTCATTGACATTCCGGCGTTTGTAGCCATGCTTCGAAAGGTGAAATACAATGGAAAAGTAAGCTTGGAATACGAAAAGGACATGAAAACTCCCTTACAGGGGATTTCAGAATCGGTTGGCTATTACAGAGGGGTTACAGATGCCGGCTAATCGCTGATATTTAAATTGAAAAATAAGGAATTTACCCTCCTGCACCCAGATTATTGGGAGTTAGGAGGGTATTTTCATTAGGTTCGAACTGTTTTTTCCTGCTCCAACAGGTCGATAACTTCCTGAATTACCCGGTAAGAAAATCCGGGGTATTGGTTCAGGTCCTGACCCCACAAGCTGGTGTTGGCCAATATAGTTGGCACGACCTCATAAGGATCGGCAGCTTTCCAGGCCTCTTTAAAAAACGCCATGACGTCAGGGGTGTCGTTTACAGGGATGGCTGCTCCCTTGTAGAGGCCGCTGTAGAAGACCAATAGTGCCGCAAGTGATCTTAAAAGCAGTATGGGTAGTTTATCTTCTTTCTTTATATATTCCAAGACGGAAGGAAGTACCCGTACTTTGAATTTAGAGATGGAATTGAGCGCGATGGCACTCAGCTGATGTTTTACAAACGGGTTCCTGAAGCGGTCTAAGACAGCTTCGGCAAACTTTTCCAGCTCTTCTTTGGGAAGGTTGATGGAAGGAATGATTTCTGTCGAAAGTGCCGACTTGAGAAATTCCTCTACTTCTGGATCGTTCATGGCATCCCCCACAAAACGTAACCCCTTAAGGTAGGCCACGGGAACGAGGGTGGTATGTGCCCCGTTCAAAATCCTGACTTTACGGGTTCTATATGGTTGCAAATCATTAACCATAATTACATTCAGACCCAAGGTTGCTGCGGGAAATAGTTCTTGTAATGATTCCGGCCCTTCAATCGCCCAAAAATGGTAAGGTTCCGCAACAACCATGAGTTCGTCTGTATATCCAAGTTTTTCCTGAATGGCTTCGGCTTCGTCTGTGGGAAATCCAGGTACAATACGGTCCACCAAGGTGTTATAAAATTTAACTTCGGCTTCCAGCCAGGAGAAAAAACCTTCAGCCAGTTTCCATAGCTTTGCATACGCCAACACCGCTTCTTTCAGCTTGGCTCCGTTTTGCTCTATCAATTCGCAGGGTAGGACATGAATCGTTTTGTGGGATTTACCCTGGAAGTATTCAAACCTCCGATATAGGAGTGCAGTTAGTTTTCCCGGAAAGGAAGTTGGTGTTTGACCTGAGTCCGAATCGGAGGAATCAACGAAAATCCCTGCTTCAGTGGTATTGGAAATGATCCATTCAAGTTCGGACAACTCACCCAATTTTAAAAATGCTTCGTATTCCAAATAGGGGTTTACGGTGCCTGATATGCAAGTGATCAGGCGGGATTCATCTATAGTTTCGCCGTTTTGATACCCTCTGATCAGTAGGGTGTATAGTCCTTCCTGGTCTATCAGGGAAGTAGCTGGTTTTTTTCCGTGCACCTGCACGAGCTGAACGGACCCGTCAAATCCGGATTTTTCGTTCATCAAATCAATGATCCAATCCGCAAATCCCCTCAAAAAATTCCCCGTACCGAACTGGATGACTTTCACGGGATGGTTTTTATCAATTGCTGCCGATTTTCTGTTTAAAGATTTCATTTAAAAGATAAAATAAGAGTTGATGGATAAATCAATTGGCTGTTTCTGTTAAAATGGAAAGCTTACTTCTGCGGAGCCGCTGGGAAGAACCTCTGAATATAGGTTTTGCCCTAAGGACAATCTTTTGGGTTTCGGGGATGCTGCCCTCCTCCTCCAAAAGCTCAAAAAACAACTTGGCAACGGCCTGTCCCATGGGAATACTTACCTGATCTACCGTGGTGAGGCCAGGTTCGGTAAATTCGGTAAATGGTTCGTTCCCAAAACCCGCCAAGCCTATTTCATGGGGTATATTAAACCCGTGTTTCTTGAGCTCCTGTAGGGCCCCAACGATGGAATAATCACTTGCTGAAAATATAGCATCAAAAGTTATTCCCCGCGCTATCAACTTGCGTACACTTTGTCGGCCATCTTCCAGCTGTAAGTTGCTCTCGATGACGAGGTCGGGATCCACCAGCATCCCATATTTTCCCAAAGCATCTTTATACCCCCGAAAGCGCTCCTTAAATATATTGATGTTCATTGGACTGTTAAAGTGGGCAATTCGGTTATACCCTTGTTCGATCAAGTGTTCCGTTACCTGAAAGGCTGCCAGGTAATCGTCAATGACTACCTGACATACGGGAATGTCATGAGCAACCCGGTCAAAGAAAACCAAGGGAATCCCTTTTTGGATCACTGATTTGAAATGATCAAATTTATGTGTTCCCTTTCCAAGGGAAACCAGGATACCGTCCACCCGGGCATCAAGCAGCGCATGAACCGTTTGAACTTCCCGTTCATAATTGTCATGGGATTGGGTAATGATGACTTTATAACCCAGTTTGTTTGCGGATTCTTCAATGCCCCTTACCACGGAGGAGAAAAAATCCCTGTTTACCGTTGGTACAATAATGCCTAACAAGCGGCTCTTGCCGTTTCTTAGTGCCACAGCGATGGAATTGGGCTTGTAATTGATCTCTTTCGCTACTTTGAGAACCAGTTCTTTTGTTTTTGCACTGATTCGGGGGTGATTGTTCAATGCCCTGGATACCGTAGACGCAGTTATTCCCAATTGATTGGCAATATCGTGTATGGTAGTTTTCTCTTTTTTACTCATTTTTTTGAATATTAGGAATTAATTCCATAAAATGCAATCGATTGCGCACAAATCTGTTTTATTCTATGCAGACTTTCTTTATATTTATTCCCAAGAATTAGAAGGCAGTATTTATTTCCAGTAGCAATGCAGGGATAGGTTGCTGAAAATCATAACAAAACAATTCACTAAAAAAAAATCCCCGTATGAAGGTAAAAAACCCGGTTTTATCCAGCTTATGTTTATCCACCTTACTTTTGGCCATGTCCTGTTCCAATGAAAAAACCTTAGAGTCAGCCGACTCGACCAAATTTAGCGGTGCCCCCAATGAAATCAAATTGGTCACGCTTGATCCCGGTCATTTTCATGCCCATTTGGTTAAAAAAGCCACCTATCCCCAAGTAGATCCCACTGTGCACGTTTATGCGCCAAGCGGCCCCGACCTGCAGGCTTACCTGACTGCCATTGAATCCTACAACACCAGGACAGACAATCCCACCAACTGGGAAATGGAAGTCTATACCGGCGATGACTTTTTGCAAAAAATGGTGGCTGAGAAAAAAGGCAATGTCATGGTAACCGCAGGCAATAACCGAAGCAAAACCAAAAATATCCTGGCAGCTGTACAGGCCGGCTTTCATGTACTTGCAGATAAGCCCATGGCCATCAATACTGCGGGTTTTGAGGTGTTAAAAGAAGCATTTGATGTGGCGGCAAAAAATGATGTACTGTTGTTTGACATCATGACCGAAAGGTTTGAGATCAGTACCATCCTTCAAAAGGAGTTTTCCCTGATTCCCGAAATATTCGGTACGTTGGAAAACGGAACCCTGGAAAATCCCGCAGTAACCAAAGAAAGTGTCCACCACTTTTACAAGACGGTTTCAGGCAAACCTCTGCAGCGGCCGGGATGGTTTTACGACGTTGCCCAGCAGGGCGAAGGGATCGTGGACGTAACGACGCACTTGGTGGATTTGGTACAGTGGGAAAGTTTTCCTGAGAAAATTATCGACTACACCACCGATATTGAGCTGGTGACAGCTACCAGGTGGGCAACTGAACTTAGCCTGGAACAATTTACCCGCTCCACAGGTTTGACGGAATTTCCGGACTACCTTACTCCTTATATTAATGGAGACGTTTTGGAAGTCTATGGAAACGGAGAAATCAATTATAAGATCAACGGGGTACATGCCAAGGTTTCCGTTATCTGGAA
>JBBQXZ010000344.1:0-4989 GCA_038209145.1 Cytophagales bacterium
CTTTATACCAGCAATTCGCCAACCATATTAAATAGTCCCAATTAAAAAAGCACTGTCGAAAGCTACTGAACCAACAGGAAAAAATCAGGATTTTTTAATTCAGCATTTTTTTCCTTTTCACCATGCTGATTCCCTGAAAATCGATAAATTTAAATTTACCATAAAAGCAGTGCATTTTAGGGTTGGCATGGAGAAATAATACCTCCAAAGTTTCTGCCAGATGTAGCAGGGTTTTCATAAGGCGCGTACCGAAACCTTGTCCCCGAACCGATTTATCGATGACCACATCATTGATAAGTCCCCTTAAAGAAACCATCATTGAGTATCCGGCCATAGCCCAGCAATTTGCCCTCATGGCGAATGCAAACGGACATATCCGTTTTTGCCAGCATTAAGTCTATCTTGTCGGATTCCCTGTTTTTTGCCCAATCGGTTTGCCGGAATAAGCGCATCAATTCATTGACCTCCGGATTTTTATTGATTTCTATGTTGATGTCTTCAGCCGTCATACTTAGTTAATTTTTATTGGAAAGTCGCTTTATCTCTAATTAAAAACATATGCTACTCCGTGAAAAAAGATTTGTTTTCGCTGGCAAGTAACTAAAAATAGCGGGTAAAATAAATAGTCTTCTCCATTTTCACATAGATTTGAGGTGTAATCTTCTATTCCTGATTCAACGCAGTTCACTTAAGTCAGGAATAAAAAATACCCTATCTTTGCCCTTTATCAACCAAATTTACATACATGTTCAAGTTTGCCGGAAACGTATGGGCTATCTGCCTCCTTACCCTAATTCCATGCTTCGCACAGGAAAAAGAGGCTGAATGGGATGTTGCCAACCCCACCGGGGATTGGAATTTTAAAACCGTCCAGTTCACCACCGATGAGGGGACATGGATGAATTTGGATGTGAGTCCGGATGGAAAGACGATTGTATTTGACCTGATGGGGGATATATATACCCTGTCGATATCGGGAGGGAAAGCTAGGCCTGTACGCACAGGCCTTCCCTTTGAGATTCAGCCCCGCTTCAGTCCCGACGGCAACTGGATTTCCTTTACCTCCGATGCCGGGGGCGGCGACAATGTTTGGGTGATGAAAGCAGATGGATCCGATGCAAGGCAAGTCACCAAAGAAACTTTTCGGCTGCTGAACAACGCCACCTGGATGCCCGATGGCAACTACCTGATTGCACGCAAGCACTTCACCTCGGGACGCTCCCTGGGAGCCGGGGAAATGTGGCAATACCACATCACCGGCGGATCAGGACTTCAGCTCACCAAACGGAAAAACGACCAGCAAGACGTCAATGAACCATCCGTCTCCCGGGACGGAAAATACCTTTACTTCAGCGAAGACGTTTCTCCCGGAGGAAGTTTTGAATACAACCGTGATCCCAACAATCAGATTTACGTCATCAAGCGCTATGACTTTGAAAGTGGTGAAACCACGGTCCTTACCGGAGGACCGGGAGGAGCAGCTCGGCCCCAAATCTCCCCGGATGGAAAAAAATTGGCCTTTATCAAACGGGTGCGAACCAAGACCGTACTCTACCTCCACGACCTGGAAACGGGAGAGGAATGGCCTGTTTACGACCAACTCAACAAAGACCAACAAACCGCTTGGGCTATCTTTGGGGTTTACCCCGGATTTGCCTGGATGCCGGATAATACGCAGATGGTCATCTGGGCTAGCGGTAAAATCCAGCGTATCGACACCAAAAGCCTTGAGATAAAAAACATTCCATTTAGCGTTGAAGCTGCCATTCAGGTGGCCGACAGGGTCTACAGCAAACATGCTATAACCAGGGAATCCTTCGATGTGAAAATGATCAAAAACGCCACCACCTCACCCGATGGCAAAACGTTGGCTTTTACTGCCTTGGGCTATATCTGGACCAAAGCTTTGCCCAATGGCTCACCCCAAAGACTTAGCAAAGGCAGTGACTTTGAGGCGGAACCGAGCTTTTCACCGGATGGCAAGAAAATCCTCTTTGTGACCTGGAATGACTTGGAAAAAGGAGCCATCCATGAAATCACCCTGGCCATTGGTTTCATCAAAACATTGACTTCCGAAAAAGGAATTTACCGTACACCTACCTATGCCCCCGACGGCCGGACCATCGCCTATCGCAAGGAACCCGGCAACCTCGATCAAGGCAGGACCTTCTCCAAAAACCCAGGTATCTACCTGATGTCAGCTGATGGGAAGGATGCAAGGTTGATTTCAAAAGAGGGAAGCAACCCCCAATTTACCCAAGATGGCAAACGACTGTTTTATCAGACAGGTGGTACTTTTTTTGGAAACATCACCAAAGAACTGAAAAGCGTGGACCTCAATGGATATGACGAAAGAACCCATATCCGGTCCAGCTATGGCAACCGGCTGGTCCCCAGCCCGGACAACAAATGGGTGGCCTTTATCCACCTGCACAAAGCTTATGTCGCACCGATGGTTCTCAACGGACAGCCCATGGATCTGGACGACAAAACCACCGCCGTACCCATATCCCAACTGACCAAGGATGCCGGAATCAACCTGCATTGGTCCAGCGACAGCAAGCAGGTATTCTGGACCATGGGGGAAAACTATCATTCCAATAAGCTAACAGATAGCTTTGAATTCTTGGGTGGCGAAAAACCGGATAAAGAGAAAGAAAAGCAGGAAGACCCGGGACTTCCTGTTCAACTGACAGCCGCTGTGGACAAACCCAAAGGAATAATTGCCTTGGAAGGAGCCCGCATCATCACCATGGAAGGGGATGAAGTCATCGAAAACGGTACCATCCTGATCGAAGGAAACGAAATCCTGGCGGTAGGCCCTTCCTCCCTTATCAAAGTACCCGCAACGGCGAAAACCTACGACATGAAAGGCAAAACAATAATGCCTGGCATGGTGGATGCGCATGCCCATATCGGCGCATTTCGGGAAGGGCTTCCCGTTCAGCAAAGTTGGCAGTTGTATGCCAACCTGGCTTTTGGTGTGACTACGGCACATGACCCATCAGCCAATACCGAAACGGTATTTACCCTTTCGGAGATGGTCAAAAGCGGAGCTATTGTAGGTCCCCGGATTTTCAGCACCGGATTTATCTTATATGGGGCAGACGGTGATTTCAAGGCAGTGATCAATTCGCTGGAAGATGCCCGGTCTTCCGTCCGTCGCACGAAGGCCTTTGGCGCCATATCCGTCAAGTCCTACAACCAACCCCGTAGAGATCAACGGCAGCAAGTACTGCAGGCCGCCCGGGAGCTGGGTGTCAACGTGGTGCCGGAGGGAGGCTCAACCTTCTTTCACAACATGACCATGGTCATCGACGGACATACCGGCATTGAGCATAATATCCCCATTGCTCCTGTGTATAAAGATGTGCTTGAACTTTGGAGTCAGACCGAGGTAGGGTATACACCTACCCTGATCGTAAATTACGGGGGATTGAATGGCGAATATTACTGGTACCAGAAAACCAACGTCTGGGAAAATGAAAAACTGCTGCAATTTACCCCCAGGGGTACGGTAGATGCCCGCTCAAGACACCGGACCATGGTGCCTGACGAAGAATACGAAAACAGCCACATCCTGACTTCCAAATCCGTCAACAAGTTGGCAGAAAAAGGGGTAAAAGTAAATTTAGGCGCCCATGGACAATTGCAGGGACTGGGTGCGCATTGGGAACTGTGGAGTTTTGTACAGGGAGGAATGAGCAACCATGAAGCCCTAAAAGCCGCCACCATCAACCCGGCCCAATACATCGGCGTAGGGGACGACATCGGTTCCCTGAAGGCTGGAAAACTGGCGGACCTAATCATCTTGGATAAAAATCCACTGGAGGACATTCGGAACTCCGAGTCCATAACCCATACCATGATCAACGGCAGGCTGTACGATACCTCAACCATGAACGAGATCGGCAACGAACCTAAAGAGAGGGGATCTTTCTACTGGGAAAACGGGCTTTTTCATGAGGCGTTTCCTTGGCACGAAAGTATCCGGGGCTTTACCCATAGTGGATGTGGCTGTGGATTACAGTAAGAAGGCATGCATGTAAAGTAGTTTGAAAAATGAAAAGAGAAGAGCAACCCCTCACATGGGAGGAATTTGAGCGGGTAGACATGCGGGTGGGCACGGTGTTGGAAGCCACAGTCTTTGCAGAAGCCCGGCGACCTGCCTACAAACTATTGATTGACTTTGGACCTTTGGGCATCAAAAAATCTTCTGCGCAAATCACAGACCTGTATCTACCCCAGGACCTAATCGGGAAGCAGGTGATTGCGGTGGTTAATTTTCTCCCCAAGCAAATTGCCACGATGAAGAGTGAATGTTTGGTACTGGGAGCAATCGGGGAAAACAAGGTCGTCACCCTGCTGTCCTCGGAGAGAAAAGTAGAAAATGGAAGTAGGATCGGATGAAAGTGACTTGATTGGTCAATAAACAAATAGATTAATTGAAGGTATAAATAAAGAGCACTTTAAATATAGAAATAATGGATTATAGGCAACATATTGAAAGAAACCCGGAGATTATGCTCGGAAAGCCAATTATTAAAGGAACCCGAATTACGGTGGAATTGATAATGAGAAAGTTGGCTACTGGTTTTACAATAAAAGATCTTCTAACAAACTATCCCAACCTGACTAACCAGCAGGTTATGGCTGCACTTGAATATGCCGCGGATGTAATTGCCAACGAGGAATCGCTAGAATCCGCATGATTATTGCAGATGGAAATGTCGGGAAAAATCTGATAAATCATTTGGTTGACAATGGCTACGAAGTTTATCCAATTCGTGAACACCAACAGGGAATCAGTGACAAGATGGTTATAGACACTGCCAAATTAAAAAAAGGATTTCTCATAACGGAGGATAAAGACTTTGGAGAGTTGATTTTTTCCTATGGCATCAGGGATTGTTCCGTAATTTTTCTGCGATATGAAAAAAAGGATGTTGAACAAATAAAAAGGAATATAATCAAAACATTAGAATTCTA
>JBBQXZ010000345.1:0-4976 GCA_038209145.1 Cytophagales bacterium
TCCCACAAGTTTTGGGTTTCCTGCATCCACACGATCATTTTTTTCCACCCATCCCTGTCCGCCCGGTTTTGGGTGACTAACTGTGCGGAATGGCAGGCAGTGCAATTGGCAATTACAAGATTTAATCCTTCTCCATCAAGCAGTCCAGTTTGCACGTGTACTCCGTTTTCAATGCGATTTTCAATATCTTCCAGCGGAATGGGTGCGTCAGCGGCTATAAACTCCCCTTGATCTTGTACCGCAGCATCAAAAAAATAATAGCTGATAAAAACGAAAATCAAAATACCCAGTCCCAGGATAATCGGATAATACTTCATGTTCCAATGTCGCAGCATACCTTATGTTACTTTGATGGCTATTCGGTGACAGGCATTATTCAAATATCCCTTTGGATTCCAGCCTGGTGTAAGCATGGGTTGGCTGCTGCCTGTATTGTCGGTGGCCTTTACCCACACTTCATAGTATCCCTTTTGGGGAAATGAAACGTTGGCCTCAAAATGCTGCCACGCATATTTATTTTTGGCTTGCTTAAGCTGACAGGGTTTCCATGTCGCTCCAAAGTCAATGGAATACTCACTTTTGGAAATGCGGTCTTCCCCGGTCCAGGCATGGCCCCGAATACCAAGTAGGGCATTCTCCTTGATCATCGCACCACTTTTGGGATAGGTGATCAGGGATTTTACGGGCATGTTTTCGATGATGCACATATTTTCAGTGGGAACGTCTGTACCAGGAGCTACCGGGTCGCAGGGGATGGAATAAGAAGGCGGAGACATTTTCTCCCCATCGTGTACCCTATCCCTTACGGATAGCGCAGTAAGCCACTTGCCTGATACCGAAGCGGGGAAGCCTGAGGCGATCAAGCGCAGCGGATACCCGTGTACCAATGGAATATCCTTCCCGTTCATCTGAAAAGCGACCAGGGTTTCGTCTTCCTGTGCCTTGACAATGGGTATACCCCGGGAAATCGCTTCCTTTTTCGTGTCTCTGCTGAGGTGAAGGTCCGCTCCGTGGTAACCCACATAAACTGCGTTACTTTTAATTCCCACATCCGCTAAAATATCTTTTAGCCGTACACCGGTCCATTCGGCACAGGAAACCGCCCCTAGCTCCCATTGATTTCCTTCCGTAGGCGGATAATAGTCCGCTCGGCCGTTTCCACCACATTCCAAGACCAACTGATAAATATGCAGGGGGAATTTTGTCTTCAGCTCCTGAATCGTGTAGGTTTTCTCCTGAATAACGGCCTCCCCCTTGATGGTAAGTGTCCAGTTGGCTACATCGATATTTTCCGGAACCAATCCGTTGTTTCGGATAAACATCTTCTCGTCAGGTGTCACTTTATCATCCAGCAGGTGGGCAGGAGATTCCACGTTCCAGGGAAGGTTGTTTCTAAGGATTAGGTCTTTATGCTTCCCAAAAAGTGTTTGGGGATCATTTTCCAATGCTATTGGCAGGTAATTTTCAGGAAGTGCAAATGCAATCTCCGCACCCAACAAAGCCGCCAAGGAACCTAAACTTGCTTTTTTTAAGAAATATCTTCTTTTGGAAGGATGAAATGGTTTCATAAATACAGGATCAATCTATTCTATCGAATATTCCCAAATTATGGGTTTTTAAGATAATAACCAACAAAACGGGGATTGGGTTTACCAAAATCTGGGCGCGTTGGCAAGCCCAAAAAGGCGATTTGAGGTTAAGATTTCTCCGCTTAAAAAAGCGCATTGAGACTACAAATGAAAATTTAACACCACGAACAGGTCTTTCCCTACTTAGGAAACATTAAAATAGGCATTCAACTCCCCGGTCATCAGGCTTTTATCTTTCAGGTCTTTGATTATCAGGCCTTTTTCCAGAAGCACAATCCGGTCACAGATTTCAGTAACATGGTTCAGGTCATGGCTGGAAATCAAAAAAGTAACTTGATTGGCTTCTTTTTCCTGCAAAATCAGTTTTTTGAGCCGTATTTGTGAGCTTGGGTCCAAGTTCTCAAAAGGTTCATCCAGCAGTACCGCCTCAGGATTTCCAAGCAAAGCGGCTGCAATGCCAACTTTTTTTAGGTTCCCTTTGGAGAGATCGCGAATATATTTTTTCTTACCCAGAATTTCATCATTAAATAAGTCGGTAAATCTGTTCAGATGAATGTCGAGGTCTTCTTTGGAAAGTCGGTATATTTTTCTCAGTGCGTGAAAGTACTCATCGGGTGTCAGGTAGGAAAGCAGCATGTGTTCATCCAGGAAAGCACCAACCTTGGATTTCCATTGCTCTGACTGCCCTACATCTTCTCCATCTACATACACATTTCCCTCCGTGGCACGTACGAGGTCCAGCATGATCCGGAAAAGAGTAGTTTTGCCGGCCCCATTATTTCCCACCAACCCAAAGCATTCGGATTTGGGAATGGTCAATGAAGGGATATCCAGTACAGTGGCGTCTTTATAGATTTTTTTTAGGGATATTACTTCTATCATAATTCTTGTCTAAATGAGGAGGAGATTTCATACCTGTTGTTGAGTACTTTTTGAACGGATATGTCAGACAGTTTGGGGTAGGCTATCATACCCAGAAGCCCCACTACGCCAATGGCTATCAATCCCGCATAATCGCCGCCCAGGTATGCGGCAGGCAAAAAGACCGCATAAGGAGCGGCAATCATGGGGATAATCATCAAAAACTGGGCGATGCCGACCCCTTCATAATTGAACATGGCTCCCTTGTTGAGATCCATTGGCTTTGGCTTCCAAAGTGCCAGATAAATCACCAAATGAACGGTTATGCCCATATTGAATAGGAAGGTGGCTACATGTATCCATAAAATATCCCAACCGAAATACGCATAAGGGATAGACAAAAGAAAACACACGACTGAAACGCCTGCAAACAGCAGGTACTTACCCTTTACCAAGGCCTCCAATCCCCTCCGCTGATGGAGAAAGAAGTCGAACCCTGCCGAGTTCCAACTCAAGAACAGCTGTCCGTACTGCAACATAAATATCCCGGTGATGAACATACCCACAAAGATGAAGAGATGGGAGAATCCCTCCTCCGAGGCGTAGGCCGGGTTGACGTAAAAAATCAGCCCATAGAGAAGAAAGAACAGGCATAGTGTCAGGTAGGTACGGCTCTTTTTATGGCGCAGGATCAGCTTCCACTCCAGGTTGGCCATCTCCCCTGCCATTCCAAATTTGGACAAAAACCCCAAAGAAGCAGCTCCGGAGTGAAAAGGATCTTCTTCTCCTATATCTTCCAGGTAGGCATTTTGGCGGTAATAGGCAAAGCAAAGAAAGTAGCTGCAGACCATCACCAACGCCAGCAATACCACCGGCACCGCATGCTCCAGCGCAAAGGTAAAAACAGGCTCAAAAAAAGCCCCTATATCAAACCAGCCAAAATATGCGGAACCTGAACCAATAAGGATGACTGCGAAAAGAACCAAAATTACCACGAAACTATCTTCGAAGCGCTGCTTAAACCAAAGCATCGTCCAATGGACAGACCAACTCGTAAGCAATACAGAACCCAACCATACAAAAGAAGCCAAAACCCCATAACTGGGGGCTATTTCCAAATAAGCGAATGGTCCGAACAGCAACAGGGGAATAATGCTCAGCGGTGAAATAAAAGAGGAAATCAGCAGATAATGTATAATCCCAGATTTGGGTATGGGGAGAAGCAAGAAATTTTCAAGTGAAAAGACGGGAAGTTGCTGAACAAAATAGCGGTAAATAAATTCAAAAGTAAAAAAATAGATCAAGTATTTGTTCAGGAATTCAGCGGTATTTTCTGGGTTGAAAAACTCCTCAATGATGAATTTCATGCCAATACCAATCAGCAGCAAGTAGGACAGTAACAACAACCCCATAAATCCAAGAAATATACCGGTGGCCAAGCTCCGCGCAAAAGAGGTGGAGCGGCTGCGTTTCAGTATTTCAAGTTGGATAAAGGTTTTGATCATAAGGGATGGTTATGGGATAAGCCTAATTTCTTCTTCCGCTTTTGGATTTGTCTGAAAAATAAGAAAAAAATCCCAAGAACCATTGGAATGGATGCAATTGTATGCGTTTATTTGATGTAGGGGAGTTTGGACAGATTGAAACCAAGCTGGGTGACAACAAGGCTTAGAGTTCATGGATTAAGAAAAATGACGCTATTCCCGCCAGGCGCTATTCCTACTAACCTGAGTTCGATTGTTTTTTAAACCTTAATTTGCAACCGCAACACCCTATCAACAAGTTCTCTATATTCCACCCAAGAACCAATCTTTCGTAAAACAACCTTCCTTAAAAACTCCAGCGGAGTGGCCGATTTGATAGCTCTGGGTTTCAACGCAGGGTAAAAAAACAACGCAAATCCCCCCCGTTTTGGCCGCATGCCCCCCAATACGGCCAACCCATTCCCGCCAAAACCCCAAAACGGTTGATCTGACATCCTAGATTTGAAACCAGGATCGATATCGGAAATATTTTAACGAGATGATTGTATGGCTAGTTTGACGAATAATCGAACCCAAGTTACTAAAAGAGAATCTTACCTCCTTTCTTCCATATTTACCTTTTCTTCCTTTGGAAGATCTTTCCTCCTCCGATTTCAAATTACTTCGTATGGAACAAACCTGATTCAAAAAAATGGGGGGATTGATAAATCCTTACAGTGCACCAATCCCCCTCCATGCCTTTTTTCTGCTTGCCGCTAATTTGTACGTAAAGGAAAATTATACCCGAATGAAAAAAGGACTGGCCAAGGCTCTGACTTCATCTCAATATAGGGGTTGTTTTTTAATTCCTCCAGGGTGTCCTTAAAGGCCGTAGAGCGAACTGGTACTAAGAGTGAGATATCCCAATAGGCTCCTTCCTTCCTCAATGAGTTGATTTTCACCCCAAAGCCAAAGCTTGGACCGCCATAACTTCTTTGATAGTTGGATAAACCTTCCATATTGATGACCGCGTTATAGCCATACATACCGGTAAAATATATCT
>JBBQXZ010000346.1:0-4943 GCA_038209145.1 Cytophagales bacterium
AAACCCGGGCAACGCACCGGAACGAACCAGTTTTGGGGTACCTGTACAGGAAGAAACCAGTATCAAAATTATCACCGACGAGGAGAGCCCCGGAATACAAATTCAGCTGTATTACAAGCACGAAGCAAAACCTACCGCTACGGTGGGTGATTATAAAAACCGGATAATCCGGACCCTATATGGGGGCATGCTGACGCAGCGTATGGATGAGATACGTCAAAAACCACAGGCGCCCTTTATCTATGCCGGTGTGCGCTATGGATCCTTCGTGCGGAGTTTGGATTTTTTCACCACCTCCGGCGCAGTCAGTACCGGCAATACCCTGGTCGGATTGGAGGCATTCCTGGTCGAAAATGAGCGCGCACTCAGACACGGGTTTACCGAGGGCGAGCTTGCTCGTGTGAAGCGGTCGCTGGCCAACAGTTCGGAACGGTCCTTTAAAGAAATGGACAAAATGGAATCCCGCACCATGGTGGGAAGGTACGTATCCAATTTTTTGAATCAGGGATTTGCGGAAGGGGAGGCCATCCGCCATGAACTGTACCAGCAGCTGCTGCCGCAAATTACCATGGACGAAGTCAATGCCATGGGAAAGGAACTCATCGGTGATATTAACCGGGTGGTGATCATTACCGCACCTGATAAAGATGCTTCCTCCCTGCCCACAGAATCGGAATTGTTGGCCTTGTTTGATAGTGTTTCCAACATGGAAATTAAACCTTATGAAGAAGGGGAATTACCTAAGGTTCTTCTGTCCCAGCTGCCTGTAGCCGGAAAGGTGGTCGACCAATCGCTTAACGAGGAAGTAAATGTGACGAGCGTAACCCTGTCCAACGGCATGATTGTTCACTTTAAACCCACAGAATTCAAGAATGACGAAATTCTCTTTACGGGCACCGGCAAAGGCGGAGCATCTCTTTATCCCGATGAGGATCACTATTCGGCCAGTTACGCCAGTGTGTTGGTGAATATCATGGGGGTGGGGGACTTTTCCCCATCCAATCTCCGAAAAATTTTGGCAGGAAAAAACGTATCCGTCACCCCCAATATCGGGACGTATGGGGAGAATATTTCCGGCAGTACCTCCCCCGGAGATTTGGAACTTGCCCTGCAACTCATTCACTTATACTTTACAGCACCCCGGATGGATGAGGAATTGGTAGGTGTGTATTTCGACAATCAAAAGGACCAACTGGCCAGTGCCCAGGGCAATCCGGACTTTCAGTTTAACAAACGACTCAATGAAATCGTCAATGACGACAACCTCAGGGGAATGGGCATCTATGATCCCGAAAAACTGGACCTGATTGATTGGGACAGGGGATTGGAGATTTATCGGGACAGGTTTGCCAATGCAGCCAATTTCGAGTTTTTGTTTACCGGAAATTTGGACTTGGAAACCGTGGTGCCCCTGATTGAATTGTACCTGGGTAGTCTGCCGGGAGATCCAGAAGCAACGGATGACTTCCGGGATTTGGGCATCCGCATTCCCAGGGACAGAAGTGAGCGGATTGAAGTCGGGGTGGATGAAAAAAGTCAGGTGATCCTGTATTTCAGTGGAACTACCGAATACACCTTGGAAAAATCGCAGCAGCTTTCCTACCTGGGAGAAATCCTGACCATCAAACTGATAGAAACGCTGCGGGAAGAAATAGGGGGGGTGTACGGTGTCGGTGCCAGGGGTGGGCTCTCCCGAACTCCCGAGGAATCGTTCAGCTTTTCCGTCAGCTTCCCCTGCAGCCCGGATAATGTGGACGCCCTGACTGCGGCTGTTTGGGCTGAAATCAAAAAAATACAAGAAGCGGGTCCGGAAGAAGCGGACCTGCTGAAAGTGCGTGAAACCAAAAGGGTTTCACTGTCGGAGAATTTAAACCGAAACGCCTTTTGGCATGCCCAAATCAATGCAGCCATCACCAGTGACATGCCCCTAAAGACCGTCTTGGGTGCCGCTGACCGGGTGATGCAGGTGACGGCTGATCAGGTCAAGGAAGTGGCCAATACCTTTTTGACACTGGAAAACCTCCTTGAAATTCAAAAATTCCCTTTACCAAAACCCCTCACCACCAATGAATAAACGCACCTATTTCCTTGTCACCTTGTGTTTGGGATTATTTCTATCTGAGGGTTCCACGTTGGCTTCCCGGATCCCGGTTACCGTGGAGGAACAGGAATTATTCGCAAAAAACACCCATGGCTACCACACCTTTCGTATTCCGTCTTTAATAGTCAGTACCAAAGGAACCGTCTTGGCTTTTGCGGAAGGACGAAAGGAGAGTAGTTCGGATACAGGGGATATTGATTTGGTGATGAGGCGGTCAGAAGACGGAGGAAAAACCTGGAGTCCCCTGACCCTTGTCTGGGACGACGGCAATCATGTGTGCGGCAACCCTACTCCCGTAGTTGACGAATCGACAGGGACGATTTGGCTGCTGCTAACCTGGAACCGGGGGGATGACCATGAGCGGGACATCATCGCCAAAACAGCCAAAGATACCCGGCGGGTATATGTTACTTCCAGCACCGATGATGGGCAAACTTGGGCAACACCCAAGGATATCACGGCTACCACCAAAGATCCTTCTTGGGGCTGGTATGCGACGGGGCCGGGAATGGGCATACAGATCCATAATGGACCGCATAAGGGAAGGCTGGTTATTCCCAGCGACCACAGTTATGATAGTCCGGAGGGGCAGGTGGCAGGAGGGGATTTTGAATACGGTGCCCATGTGATCTACAGTGATGACAATGGGCAAAGCTGGCAACTGGGCGGAAGTATCCGTCCCAAAATGAACGAATGCCAAGTTGTGGAACGCGCCGATGGCAAAGGGACACTACTGATGAACATGCGTTCCTATTTTGGGAAAAACAGGAGGGCGCTTTCCGTAAGTGAAGATAGTGGTATCTCTTGGACCGATCCCGCGGAAGCGGTTGAACTGATTGAACCGGTCTGCCAGGCAGCCCTGATCCGGTATACGGCAGGTGGGGAATCTTCGGGTAATTGGATGTTATTTTCCAATCCTGCCAGCACAAAAAGGGAAAATATGACCCTGCGGCTAAGCAAAGACGATGGCCTTACCTGGCCAATTTCCAAGGTCCTTCATAAAGGCCCGGCCGCCTATTCCGCCCTGGCCGTATTGCCCGACGGGGATATCCTGTGCCTGTATGAAAAGGGAGATCAAAACCCGTATGAAAAGATCAGTCTGGTTCTGGTGAAAATGGATGCGTTGACAGGTAGGTAACAGTATCCATTTAATACTTATCCATGAAGAAAAAGAAATTTGCACCATCTTAAAACACAATTTTTTCTTGCGATACATGTACCCTGTAAAAATTTAAATATTATTATAAAAACAATATTCAGATCGGAAAAATTTAAGAAGAAAAAACATGCATTTACTTGCCTCCAATAGCTTTACGCCTAATATTTTGCCATCAAATTCTAAAAAAATACAGGATTACCCTAATGTCCAAAAATGCTTCTCATTAGCAGTGATACCTTTTTTATCCAACCAACATTTGATATATAAGGTAATTTAAATAACTTTGTTGTACATGCAGACATACTCCAAGTTAATAGCTCGATTTTTTCTCAGCATATTCTGCTTGTTTATGTTGCATCAACTGGTGCCACATTCTCACCACCAGCATGAGACAGAAATTCTCTCAGATCACCATGCAGATGACCATGAGGCTGGATCACATGATCATCATTCCGAGGAGAAGAGTCCATTGGACTTTCTTTCCCTACTTTTATCCAACCACGCGCATTCTCAACAGTTAGTTGATCATTCCCCTTCTCAATTACAGACTTCCAAAAAGCACGTAGACAATAATAAAGTTGAGAAAACGATACAAAAACTTTTTTGCGAACCACTTGATGAAATAAGTCCCAAATTAAAAAAACCTGTACCTGAATTCATAAGGATTCAAAAGAACACCTATTTTGTTTCGATAGCCTTACGAGGCCCCCCTGCTTTAGGATAATAAATACTTGATGAATACCTCGTCAAAGTTAAATGGATTTCTGTCCATTGAATTTTATTTATCCTAACTCATTTTACATGTTTAAAAATATTGTATTCGCCTTATGCGTATGCGTATTTTCATTTGATGCTGCAGCTCAGTCGATAGGACTGATGCCCATTTTACAGGAAATCGAACAAAACAATGCATCGTTAAAGGCATTTTCATCACTCATAGAAAGTGAAAGACTGGTACTGAAAACCGGAAATAATCTTCCCGATCCTCAGGCAGGTGCTTTCTATCTTCCTTTCGGAGATCATTCGACGGGGGATTATTCGGAAATTCAAATTACACAGTCTTTTGAATTTCCGACAGTATATGGTGCCAGAAGCAACTTGATTGAAACACAAGTCAGCCAAAATGAACTTCGCTACAAACTGAAGCGTCAGGAAATTCTCCTTCCTGCTGTTCAATTTCTCCATCAACTGGTTTTTCTTGATAAAAAAAGAACAATAGAAATGGAAAGAACGGTACAGGCAAAAACTATCTACACGCAATTGCAGGAGCTTTTCGAACTGGAGCAGATCGGTATCCTTGAAGTGAATAAAGGCAAAATAGCCTGGATACAGGAGCAATTCAAAATAGATCAGTTGGACGCTGACAAAAAGAATATCCTGCTTCAACTCCAAAGTCTAAATGGAGGAAAGGAGATCCAATTCGATCCAAGTGAACTTAACGAAAGCCTGGAAATCGCCCAACAGGATAGTATTTGGGCGGACAAGAAGTACACTGACCCTGAGCTTCTACTGCTAAATCAGCGTGAAGAAGTCTCCAAGCAGCAAATCAAGCTCTCCAAAAACAAGATTCTTCCAAATTTAACGGCTGGGTATAATTATCAGGGCGTTGCTGGATCAAATTATTCGGGGGTATATGCAGGGGTGTCCATTCCGCTGTGGAGTGGTAAAAACACTATAAAAGCA
>JBBQXZ010000347.1:0-4941 GCA_038209145.1 Cytophagales bacterium
AAAAAGGCCGATCATACGTTGATGACCAGCCTTTTTTATGTCAAATCTTAAATTTTAATAAAGAGGATTTTGAATCAGCGAGAAATTTCTGTTCATTTCATCCAATTTAATGGGTAATAGGTAGGACCTGTCCTGCCAGGCTCTTTCCTGTACGTTGATTACAGTATAAGTCGGATTTGGGGATGTTATATTGCCGGGTAATAAGGGATACCTTACCCTGACTCCTTTAGCGTCATCATAAACGGAGGGGGCGATCATCCACCTTCTCACATCAAAATACCGATGGTCCTCATACGCCAATTCGACCCGTCTTTCATTTCTGTAACGTTCTTTTAGATCCGCTCCGGTTTCAGTAACAGGAGGCATACCTGCCCTTGCCCTGATCATGTTGAGATACGTCTTGGCCTCGCTTTCTTCACCTAACTCGATGCAGGCTTCTACATAATTAAGCAACACTTCCGTGTATCTCATCACCCTCCAGGGTACTTCCTGTCTGAAGTATTGATGATCCACATTGGGATCAATAAATTTTTTCAGGTAATAGCCCGTATAGGTACCGTTCCAGTCTTCGATGGGACCTTGTCTGGTATCCAATCCATTGACTATATCAATCCGGTTGGCAGCCGTATTGTACCTTTCCCACTGACCTACCTGAATAATCCCCTGGGGATCAGCGTCCCTCAAATTTGCAGGCCTTTGTCTCCATTGGGCACCTTCATATAGAAATGTGGCATAAAACCTTGGATCCCTTGAGCCATAGGGATCGGCTGCATGGACAGGATTGTTCCAGTCAAACCTTGATCCATCTGCCATCTCAAAATCATCTGCCAATTGACCAATAGGCGTATTTCCTCCCCAGTTATGATAACCGTTGGGTCCATTATACAATCCGGGATCTCCAATATCCCAGCTCTCCACCACGCGTTGCAACAAAAACCTCACATAAATATCCTCGGAAGTTTCCTTGGATATAAACAGCTGCTGGAAATTTTCAGCTGGATCTTCACCGTTGTCATGCAGTGCATAAAGTCCCAAATCCATTACCTCCCTAGCAGCATCTTTGGCAGCTCTCCACCTGCTCATCTGATCACCAGTGGTAAAACTGATAAGTTCAAGGTGAGAAAAACCCTGTGCCCAGGAGGGATTATGGTAAAGGTCACTTGCTGCATATAGTAAAGCCCTTGCTTTAATGGCTAGGGCAGCACCTTTGGTAGCCCTACCCATGTTACTTCCAAATTGTTGTAAGGGAAGCAGTTCAGCAGCTTTGTCAGCTTCTTCCACCACAAATGCCAATACCTCGGCATAGCTTGCCCTGGATTCTTCATAATCTTCTCCCAATCCATAGGCTACTTTGATCAAAGGCACACCCCCATATATGGATAGCAAATTGTGATAAATAAAAGCCCGTAAAAAATGGACCTCACCGATTAGCCTGTTTTTTAAATTTTCGTCAGCAAATTCGGCTTCTCCGATTTTTTCCATAAATATATTACAGTTTCTTATTTGCCTGAATCCATTTGTCCAATTCATTTGCTGGTACCTTCTTCCGGTCCAGAAATCTTCATCCCAAACGCCCAAGTAACTTGGATTGACCAGACTTTTTGTGGCATTACTGGTTTCCCAATCCCATACCGCCATGGACTCATCCACTAAACTGGACATCATCAAAGCATGGAATCCGTGGGGAACGGCAAAATAAATGTTGTTGACAAAAGTCTCTATCAGATTTTCATCATTCCAGACCGCACCTTCGGCATACTGGTCCAATGGCTCCCGATCCAAAAATTCCTCGCTGCAAGAACTTACCCATAGGGTCAAGGCAAGCAAAATCGTATATATAGTTTTGTTGCTTTTCATTGTCTTAAAAGGTTAAAGTCAAACCACTGTTGATCACACGCTGAAGAGGATAGCTCTGTCCACTTGCACTATCAGATTCCGGATCAAAATTCCTCAAGTCAGGTGCATAAGTAAACAGGTTAAATCCACTGATGTAAATCCTGAATTTCTGTAAAGCCAACTTACTGGTAATAAATGATGGTAAATTATAACCCAGTTCCAGATTTTTCAACCTTACATAATCTGTACTGTTAAGCCAGAATGTGTTCCGCTGGTTCATCCAATATTCATCTGTCCTGTTGAAAGTTCTTGGAAAATTAGCACTACTATTTTCTGGAGTCCATCGGTTGTCAGCAAAATCTTTTAAGTAATTGCCGATTTCCCCGGATTCCGTACTGACATACCTTACCGCACCTGTCGCGCCCTGAAATAAAATGGACAAGTCAAACCCTTTCCATTGCGCACTCATGTTCAAACCCCCGGTAAACCTCGGAATGTTATTTCGTTCATTTCTCACCCTGTCATTACCATCAATCACTTCGTCCCCGTTGACATCTTCAAATATGATGTCCCCTGGCCTCGCCCCTGGCCAATGGGGAGTTGCATCTATTTGTTCTTGATTCCTAAAGATTCCAACTGATTGATAATAAAGATCCTGGTTGGGATTGAATGGATTGGTAGGAATAGGACGGCCTGTGGTTTGTTGGTATTGAGGGGCACCGGGGGATTCGTCCCAAAACTCTACCCTGTTAAGGGCATAACCTGCATTGGCAGAAATCTGATAGGTTAAATCACCTGCGTTTCCATTATAGGTAGTGATGAATTCGTAGCCTCTGTTGGAAACCTCGCCAATATTTTCTCTGGGAAGGGTCAATCCCGTGGAGACCGGAATCGAAGCATTTCTCCACCAAAGGATTTGGGAGCGGTAATTGTAGAAAACATCAGCTTCTACTGTCAGGCGGCTGTTGAAAAAACCCAGCTCAACACCAAAATTATATTGGTTGGCCACTTCCCAGGTTACGTTGGGATTGGGGATCCTGAGTTCTCTGAGGGCTTGGTTTTCTTGGTCAACACCAAAAATATAAGGAATATTTCCAAAACCATAAGACGCCAGGTATTGCCATTCATCGATCCGGTCATTCCCTGTCTGACCATAAGATGCCCTGATTTTAAATTGATCAACATTTGGCATGCTACTTTTCCAAAAATCTTCTTCGGATACCCTCCACCCTACTGAAATACCCGGGAAAAATCCAAACCTGCTACCTTGCGGAAATATGTAAGACCCGTCATACCGCCAAACGAATTCTGCCAGGTATTTTTCCTGAAACTCATAATTTACCCTTCCAAAATAATTAAAACGCGCATTTTGGTAGGCAGATCCACCATTATCTCTTTCTGCATTCCCTCCCGCAAACATCTGATCTACCGCTGTAGAGACGAAAAAGCGACGGAAAGCATTAAGGGTATTTCCATATCCTGTTCGGGACTCCATCCCTACCATTACCCTCATGGCATGGTCGTCATGAAATATCCGGTTGTAATTCAGCATACCGTTGACAAGTAACTGCCTGTCTGCTCCCATATTTTGAGTCAGCCTGGGGTCATTGAATCCTCTTTGTCCCCTCACCAATTCTGGAGTTCCATCCGGGCCCAAGGTATTTCCATCCCAGGAATAAAGAAACCAGGGCGTTTCGAATCGCTTTTGCATGGTAAAAGTCTGGTCTAAACCGACGTTTCCGTTAAAGGAAAGGCCTTCTACCCAAGGTGCATCAATATTCAACCTCAAGGTACTTTGTAAATTATACAAATTGGTCTGATCATAGCCTGTGGCATCTGTGGTGATGACAGAAGGATTGTCTCCATACTCTATATCTGGTCCGGGACTACCATCAGGCCAATAAGCGTGCATATTAGGCTTACCCCTCATGATCATCCTGAAAATATTGCCGGCGGAACGGGTAGGAAAGTTTCTAACCTCCTGTCGGCCTGCCACATCAAAACCGATTTTTATATAATCATTTATTTTACCGTCCAGATTGCTTCTGAAATCATACTGATTGTATCGGGTAGCACTGTTATAATAATAACCATCCTGGCCTTTAGCGCCAAACATCACGAAATAATTGATATTTTCGTTTCCCCCAGAAGCAGTTATGGAATGGTAACTTTGAGGTGCCCAAGGCCTTAGCACTTCTCCAAACCAGTCCGTATCAGGATGTAACCAAGGATCCGTTCCTTCCCTGAAATTAGTAATTTCCTGGTCTGTAAACCTCAAAGGCCTGTTCCTGTACGTATCAATTTCATTGAGCATGGTAAGGTATTGTTCCGCGTTGGCCATTTCAGGGAGTACGGTGGGTTGATTCCAGCCAAGATTGGAGTTGATCTCAATGATTGCTTTGCCGGTTTTACCTCTTTTTGTGGTCACCAGTATAACCCCATTTGCCGCCTGAGCACCATAAATTGCCGCTGAAGCGTCTTTTAAAACGGTTATGCTTTCCACGCTATTTGGATCGATTCTGGCCAATGACCTTCCTGGTATGCCGTCCACTACAACCAATGCCCCGTTATTTCCCAAGGTGTTGGTTCCTCTGATCCTAATGATAGAATCATCATTGCCAGGTTCTCCGCTTCTGGTCACAGAACTCAGACCAGGGAGCCTACCCACCAGACTGTTGCTTACATTGGTAACCGGTGCCGTTCTGATAGCATCTCCGCCTATTGAAGATACCGATCCGGTGTATGTGACTTTTCGTTGTTCACCATACCCTACCACGACCACCTCCTCCAGAGATCTGGAATCCATGATCATTCGAATGCTTAGCGTAGTGGCAGAGCCAACTGTAATTTTCCGAGTTTCAAAACCAACAAAAGAAATAACCAAAACGGCCCCCTGCTCTACTTCGAGAGAGAATTTGCCATCAACATCGGTCACAGTCCCAATGGTAGTCCCTTCTACCAATACAGTAGCACCGGGAAGAGATTCTCCAGATTCATCCGTTACTACCCCAGTTAGAGGAAACGCTGCAACTTCAGCCAACATTTCAACGACAGCTGCCTCAAAATCAGGTTGCCCATTTACCCGAACATGGCTATTATTGTTGA
>JBBQXZ010000348.1:0-4881 GCA_038209145.1 Cytophagales bacterium
TCCAGTTTTGTAAATCTCCGGATACCTAAACATGCCATTGAGGGTCATCTGACCACCGCCACTCCATCCCCACATCCCGACCCGGGTGGTATCTATAAAGGAATAGGTTTTGAAAATTTGGCGTGCGGCCTCCATTTGATCCTGGGAGGCCAGGATACCGATCTGTCCATAGATGGATTTACGCCACTCCCTGCCCCGGGGTGTTTTGGTGCCCCGGTTATCTATGCTGATGACGACATATCCCAGTTGAGCCACATATTGATGCCATAGGTCACCACCCATCCAAGCATCCTGTACGGTGGACCCTGCCGGTTCACCGTAGACATAGAATAGGAGGGGGTATTTCTTTGATGGATCAAAATCAACAGGCTTCAACATCCAGGCATCCAAGGTTACCTCTCCGATATCCACCTTTATAAACTCCTTTGCACGAAGGCCCAATTGCTGATAGTCGTTCCGTAGCTTTTTGTTTTCTTCCAAAACCCGCACAGTGGTGTGTTTTGGCAAGCTAATCAGTGAAATCACGGGTGGGGTCGTTGTATTCTGAAAGGTATGAATGGCAAATTTTGAATCCCCGGAAATTTGATAGCTATTTTGCCCGGCATTTTCTGACGGTGAAATCCGCTCCGCTTTTCCGCGTATGGTCAAGGGACTGCGGTAGAGGTAGCGTTGGGTGAAATTGTCCGGTGAGGCGATGTAATACACATACCCGCTTTTCGGATCAATATGGCTTATCCTTTCTACATCAAATTTTCCTTCGGTAATAGGCTCAACCGATTTGCCATCTCGGGACACTTTATACAGGTGAAGCCACCCATCCCGCTCACTACTCCATGTAAAAAAGGTCTCATTTTCCAACCAAAGAATGTTGTCATGAATATCCAAAAAGGCGGAATCTTCTTCGACCAGTATGGTTGACAGATCCATGGATTCAATATCGCCGATCCAGACACTGTTTCGGTTTTGGGGACGGTTCAGTTGCTGGACCATCACTTCTTGGGAATTGGGAATAAATTCCATCCTTGCCAGGTAATTATTTCGGGGATCCCCCGGAAAATCAAACCACCTGGCCTCTCCTCCTTCACTGGAGACAACCCCAATTTTAACGGATGACAATTGCTCGCCAACCTTTGGATATGGCATGGGAATGGGTTTGGAATAAATGGAATCGAGGTTGTCAATCAAATAGAATACACCAACGTCCTTTGTATCAGAACGCCAAAAGGCAATAGTTTCCCCATCAGGGCTCCATCTGAAACCATCTCTGCAACCCAATTCCTCTTCATAAACCCAATCAAAAGTCCCATTAATGATCTCATCATTTCCGTCCGATGTAAGTTGGGTGATTTTGCCAGTTTCTAAGGATTCAACATAGATGTTATTTCGGCTGACATACGCTACTCGGGATCCATCCGGGGAAAACTTGGCAAACATCAGGGTTGCCGTTGAAATACCTTTACCCAATTGCCTTAATTTCCGGGTGTTTAGATCCAGTACCCAATAGTCGCCGCGGGTGTGAAACCGCCATACTTTTCTGGTATTGGTGAAAATAAGCAACTTCGTATTATCCGCAGACCAGTCGTAATTTGCTACGGTCAAGGGCACTTGTTCTCCTTCTGGGATCAATTCTTCTGCGGAAATCAAGACAGATCGTTTGCCGGATTTTGCGTCATATTGCACAATGTCGTCTCCGCCAACGGGTTGATTTTTCTCGATGCTGGAGTATCCATTGGAGTCTTTCATCCAGTGAATGGGCCCAAAGCGGTTTTGAGTATATGTCTCATTCTTATATATGTCCTCCAAGGTCAATGCTGCTTGCGAAAACAAACCCCCTACACTGGAAAATAAAAAAAATAAGCTCAATAAAATAATTCTTTTCATTCAGTCTCTAAAGTTAAATATGACAATAATCAATTCATTTTATTTAGGAGAATTAGACAATGTCAACAAAAACAATCCATCCATAACTTGCATAAAGATATGTCATTCGTACAAGTTTACTATTCCATCATTTTATCCAAAGGATATGGTATTTTAGCTGATACAGAAAAATTAAAAAGAATTCCTTGTTGAAATAAATTAACTCGAATAAAAAGGCAAGGGAATCCCACCTATCGGTGGTTTGTCGCTCTCGAATCCTATATTGAAAGCGTCCGAAAATCCAATTAATTCGCTCTTTTCAAAATATTATTCCTGTATTCCAACGGAGTCATACCTGTTACACTTTTAAAATGCTTGTGGAAATTTGACAGGTTGTTATAGCCGGAACTGTAGCAACACTCGGACGTGTTGAAATCATCCTGATATAAAAGCCGGCACGCATTGGCAATTCTTACTTCGATTAAAAACCTGGAAAAGGTCTTTTGGCTTTTATACTTAAAAAACCGACAGAAGGCAGTGGGGGACATGTTTACGAGTTCCGCTACCTGTTTCAGGGTGATCCTTTCGTTGTAGTTCGTTCGGATAAAGTCAAACACCTTGTTGATCTTGGGAATATTTTCCTGTACCGTGTGAATGGGAATCCCCAAGGAAGAAATAAAAGTCAACTTATTGTCTTTGGATATCCCTTCAAGAATTTCAAGCAAACCTAAAATCCGCTCAAAGGACCCTTTATCGTTCAGGGAATTTAGTTTCTCACTTATGGAACTTTGCTGTTTTTCTGAAACCCTTATGCCATAGACTGAAAAGTCAAGTAATCGATGTATGGCGTAAGCCTCAGGGATCTCATTGAGGGCATTTTTTAACACGTCTTGATTGAAAAACACAGAGATGGCTCTGGCATTCTTATGTCCATGTTGTGGAAAATCAAATCCACTATTTCTAAATACGTGTGGTAAATTTTTCCCCAGGAGGTATATTTCGCCCTTCCGAAACGGAACGACGCTTTCGGAAACAAAAAGTGACCCTCCTCCTTCCAAGATTAAGGTAATTTGGAATTCCTCGTGAAAGTGTATAGGTTCAAAGAAATTGTCCAAGTCCCAGCACTCCACTCGGATGGTCTCTTCTTTTAATCTCGGTACTTTAAAATGTAGCGGCTGCATGGTATCACGGGTATGTCAAAGGATAAGATAATGGAATATTAAATTAGCTGAAATGCGTAGAATAAGCAAAAAAGAAATTAAAGAAAGTCCGTAAGGCTAAGATAGTACATACAATTGTTAATTTATGATAATGTAAACCCCTTAATATAGGCTATATTTATTTACAAATTAAAAAAGACTAGTTGTATGAGTTTTCCAAGTATATTTAATGATGTCATTGGACCGGTAATGAGAGGTCCTTCGAGTTCCCATTGTGCCGCTTCCCTAAGAATTGGCCGGATTTGCCATGATCTCATGAATGGAAGCATTTCCAAAATAGAAATTGATTTTGATCCCAACGGATCTTTGGCTACCACACATAAGGAACAGGGTTCTGACATGGGGTTGTTTGGAGGTTTTTTGGGTTGGGAAGCGTATGACGAGCGTCTGGTAAATTCCGAACAGCATATTGGCGCAGCAGGTATTCAGGTAAAAATCAGCATCAAGGACATTCAAGCGGAGCACCCCAATACCTACAAGATTACCCTAAGTAATCCTTGGGAAACGCGTCAAGTCATCGCTATATCTACAGGTGGAGGAATGATAGAAATTATTGAAATTGATGGGGCACCCGTCTCCTTTGCCGGAGATAGTTTTATCACGTTAATCTATACCTCCAATACCACAAGACTTCACAAATACCTGCAGGAAGTTATACCCAGTGACAGCTTGGAGATCCGCCACGGAGTTCAGTCATATATTGAAGTGACGTCGCAGCAATTTTTGGATAAAGTGTATATTAAGGAGCTTCAGGAAATGGAAGATGTCACCCAAGTGAAGCAAATCAAACCTGTTTTGCCCGTTCTTTCAGCAAAAAATCAAACGGTCCCCTTCATTACCTGCGATGAAATGATGGCCTACAACGAGGACAAAAATTTGACCTTATGGGAATTGGCTGTTCGTTACGAGAGCATCAGGGGAAGTATATCCGATGAAGAAGTACTTTCAAAAATGGAGCAAATCCGGGTAATTTTGGCGAATGCCGTTGAAACCGGGTTAAAGGGTACCACCTTCGAAGACCGGATCTTGGGTCCCCAATCAGTCAAATTCAAATCCCAGATGGAAGACAAAAAGCTGGTGGAGGGCGATGTGCTTAACCGGATCATCATGTACGTTTCTGCCATCATGGAAGTGAAAAGCTCCATGGGCGTTATCGTGGCGGCACCGACGGCAGGCTCCTGCGGTGCCATGCCTGGAGCCGTGCTGGGCGTATCCAATTCCCTGGGCCTATCGGATGAAGAGACTGTAAAAGCCCTTCTTGTAGCCGGATTGATCGGTGTGTTTATTGCGGCTCATTCCACATTTGCAGCCGAAGTGGGTGGATGTCAGGCGGAATGCGGTTCGGGGTCCTCCATGGCCGCAGCTGCAATTGTCGGCCTGGCCGGGGGCAATTTAAATCAAAGCATTTCAGCCGCTTCCATGGCCTTACAGAGTTCGTTGGGCATGATTTGTGATCCCATAGGAAACCGGGTTGAAGCCCCTTGCCTCAATAAAAATGTAATGGCCGCATCCAATGCCTTATCCTGTGCCAATATGGCCTTGGCGGACTACGATCATTTGATCCCAATGGATGAAGTAATCGAAACCATGTACATCGTAGGCAAAAGTATTCCCAATACCTTGAGATGCACGAATCTTGGCGGCCTATCCATCACAAAGGCAGCCAAAGAAATCGAGCGGAAACTGGGACAAAACCAATTCTATAAAAGTTGCTAAGGCTTATTTAAAAAAAATTACGAAGGACACATAGAAAATTAGAAACTCTGTGATCTCTGTGAACCTGTGGTTCCCTTTATAAAAT
>JBBQXZ010000349.1:0-4872 GCA_038209145.1 Cytophagales bacterium
GACCCCTCACCGAAGAACAAAAAAGCAACAACCGAGAAAAATCTAAAGTGAGGGCAAGGGTAGAACATATATTCGGTTTTGTGGAAAACAGCATGAATGGTTCTTACATCAGAACAATAGGCATGGCAAGAGCCGAAGCAATAATAGGCATGATGAAGATAGTGTATATATTTGTCGCTGTGTACAACTGAAAAAGGTGGTTATCATGGGATAATTATGCCCAATTCAAACCGAATAAACCACAAGTATCTGATTATAAAATATATAAGAAAAAATTAAAAAAACTCGACTAAATTTTTCCCAACTACCATTTTTGGAAAACATGGAAAATATTGGAAACGAGTTTTTAGAGGTTTCCCAGAATAAATAAAACAATAAGTAAACAAATGATGAAAAATTATTGGAAATCCAAAGGGTATATACTTGTATTTATTTTATTGGTAGGTACCTTGAAAGCTGTAGGTCAAAACATCAACCTTATTCCTGCAGAAGTTGAGACAGCCCGTACAGACGCTTATGAAAAACAGCTTGGGAATTACCTCAGGCATTATCTTGTAGCCGAATATGAGGCACGTGCAGAAAAAGTGTGGAACCGCGATTACAGCAGCTCTGATGCGTTGGAACGTAGCGTGAAACCAAACCGCAGAAGATGGGAAGAAGTTTTGAGCCCGCCTGTACTCACCAACAGTGGACCTCTTGAAAGGAAATCTTATGCGTTGGGGGAAATACAGGCGGAATGGATCGAGCTTCCTCTCACCATGCTTGCCGCAGAAGCCATTCTTGCATTCCCCGCAGGGGCAAGTGAAAAAAAACCAGTACCTCTTGTAATTGTTCAACATGGGATTGAAAGCACGCCTGAAACTCCCTTTTCTCCCGGGGCCTATCACGAATACGCCAAAGCGTTGCTCCAGGCTGGATTTGCAGTGCTGTTGCCTATGAACCTGAGATCTATAGAAAGACGCAATAATGTGGAACGTTTCGCACGCCTTGCGGGTACCAGTTTGCCCGGAATAGAGTTGGCACGTTTGCAACATCTTTTGGATAGTGTCCTTGCGGATCCACGAATTGATGCGGAACAGGTTGGGATGTGGGGTGTTTCCTTGGGCGGTATGGCGACTATGTTCTGGATGCCTCTTGAACCCCGCATTAAAGCAGGTGTAGTTTCAGCGTGGTTTAATGAGCGAAGAAACAAAATGGCTGTGCCGGATGAACGGTACTCCAGCTTTTCGCCAAGGGAAGAACATGCTTTTTTTAATGGATGGTTGACAGAATTTTCAGATTACGACCTCGTTTCCCTGATTGTTCCACGGCCATTGATGATACAGCATGGAAAGAATGACAATATAGCACACTGGCCTCAGGTTGTGGAAGAATATGATAAATCAACAGTCCACTATCAGAAACTAAAAATTTCCGAAAGGATAGAACTTATTTTACATGAGGGAGGCCATGAGGCGATTGTGGATGAGGGGGTAAGGTTTATGACCAACTGGCTCAAAGGAACCGTTCCGGAAAAGTAGGGGGTTAAATCATTCCGGTATATTTGAGTTTGTCTATAATAATCCCGTTAGTTTGACCAAAAGTATCAGGTGCCAAGTCAAACCATTTTTTTTAGTCTCTTTTCTTATATTTTGGGGGTATTATCCCTTGTCCTTACAATTGCTTCTCTGTCCACATAGTTTTTCAGATGATGGACAATTCTTTACGGCTCAGCCGCTCCATCTATTAAGTGGAAAGCTGGGGATGGAAAGTGTGTTAGAGACAGACCGGGGCTATCCGTAATGAGGGGTTTCCATCTGTGTCCCCATCAATGGAGGGCTTCGCGGGAAAGTTATCAAGCATCATACCCTTGCATTTGAGGTTTTCAAATCCAACATATTCTTCATGCTGCCTTCCAATAAGGATTTTCCTTGGTCATCCAATAGGCAAGCGGAATAGACGTAAATGACTGTGTCAATCCTACCCTTATTTATTTACGATAATTTTGTCGTAAAATAAAAATTCCCTACATTTGTTGAATTAACTGACCAATATCATGTTTTCTAAGTCCTGTGAATACGGCATCAAAGCCATCATCTATATAGCTACAAAATCCATGGATGGGGAAAGGGTTAAAATAGGGGAGGTAAGCACGAAAATAAATGCCCCTGAAGCCTTCACGGCTAAGATTCTAACTTCTTTGATCAAACGGGATATTCTAGAGTCCAAAACAGGCCGATTCGGTGGGTTTCTCATTGATCCAAAAAAAATGAATAGCATTAAAGTAAGTGACATCGTTTTTGCCCTTGATGGGGATACCATTTATAGAGGTTGTGGGCTTGGTCTTGATGAGTGCAACAGTAACCAACCCTGCCCCATGCACGATAGATTTGTAAAAATTCGGGAAGAGCTTAGGGAAATGTTGGAAACCACTTCCATTTTCGATTTGGCTTCCGGGCTTAAATCCGGCAAAACAATCTTAATGCGATAAAAAAAATTAATCCTATCTCCGATAATTTTATCCAAAATGAAACAGTTCAGAAAATATTTGAGTTGGCTTTTCCTTATGGCTTTGGTCCCCCATGTGGCATCGGCTCAGCCAACACCTAACCCGGACATATCCAACTGGATGACAAGTCCGGGAATTATAGGAACCATTGTCTTAATCGCCATAGTGCTTGTTATCGCTATATTTATATTGACCGTGAAGGCTTCCGGCTATTTTTCTCACTTACAGAAAAAGAACGAACTGGGAAAAAATAATGACTTCAGCGAGCGGCTTTTGGAAATGGATAAGGAGGAAATTGAAACAATCCTTCAGAAACGTCAGGCAGCACTTTCCTACCAATTATCGGGCAGTGAACTGGGCAGCGATCTTGCCGCCGAGGATCCCAGAGGAATGATCACTCAGGTGACCCATGAACCAAACAATCCCCTTGTAGATGAAAAGAAAAAATCTCCTGTCAAATATGACACACCCGTCCAATTAAAGAAAATTATCACCTGGTATATCGGATCTTCAGTTTTTTGGCTTGTTTTCGGAACGCTGGTGGGTCAATACTTGGGGATGAAATTTGTCTGGCCTGAAATGGATACCATATCTTGGCTTTCCTTTGGCAGGCTCCGGCCGGTCCATACCAATGCGGTTTTTTGGGGTTGGGCCTCTATGTCCATGATCGGTTTGGGTCTTTTTGTCATCACGAGAACTTCCAACAATACACTGTACAGTTATACACTCGCCAGGTGGGCATGGTGGCTGATGAACAGCAGTGTGGCGATTGGAACTTTGCTTTTAATGTCGGGAATCAACAATGGGGGTGGTGAATACAGAGAATATATCTGGCCGGTAGCACTGTTGTTTGCAATTGGAATGATTCTTACTTTCTATAATTTTTACCAAACCGTGGCCACCCGCAAAATTGAGGAAATCTACGTTTCCAATTGGTACCTGCTGGGAGGCCTGGGTTGGACCATCATCTTAGTCATTATCGGTTACCTGCCCATGTATCAGGATGGTTTGGGAGAGACAGTCATACAGGGCTACTACATGCATCAGGGGGTAGGGATGTGGTTCATGACATTTACCTTGGGGTTGATCTATTATTATCTTCCAGCCGCACTCAATAAGCCGATATATTCTTATTCATTGGGTGTTCTGGCATTTTGGACTCAAATGCTGTTTTACACGCTAATAGGCACTCACCATTTTGTCTTCAGTCCGTTGCCCTGGTGGTTACAGACTGTAGCCATAGTTTTCAGCGCAGGCATGCTGATACCTGTGGTTGCCGGGACGACCAACTTTGTGATGACCATGCGGGGCAGTTGGAGTGAAATTTCCAAGAGTTATGTCTTGCCCTTCTTTTTGGTAGGTGTGATATTTTATTTTGTGGGTTCCGCACAGGGAAGCCTTCAGGCGTTCAGATTCACGAATTTTATCTGGCATTTTACGGATTTCAACGTGGCACATTCCCACATGACCATGTATGGCATCATCTCCTTTATCCTTTGGGCCTGTGTGTATGCGGTGTATCCGAAAATAACAGGAAAAGAACCCCGACAAATATTTGTGGGAATGCATTTCTGGATGGCGTTTATAGGACTCTTTGCCTATATGGTTTCTCTTATGATAGGTGGCTCTTTGAAAGGACTGAGCTGGATAGAAGGAGAACCCTTTATTCAATCAGTGATCCTGATGCAGCCTTTCTGGCTTTGGAGGGCAATTGGCGGCACACTTATGTTTGTCTCCCATCTCCTTTTTGCCTATAACTTCTATGACATGAGTCGAGGTCTGGAGGAAATTCCCAAGAAATCGTATCCATTCAACGCCAATTCGCAGGATTCCGACATGAATCGTTTGAGAGTAAAGAATGAGAACGAAACCATTTAAACGCAACTGTTATGTTAGATTTTCATAAAAATCATCAACTGCTTGTAGGCACGGCACTTTTAGGGTTTCTGACGCTTAGCATAATGGTGGCCCTGATACCTGCCTACCAAATTCAACAAACCCAACCCTTGCCTTCCATGACTGCATTTTCTGAGGAAGAATTGAAGGGTTTGCACATTTATGTGGAGGAAAACTGCATGTCATGCCATACCCAGCAGGTGAGGAACATAGAAATGGATAACAGCTGGGGAAAGCGGCCTTCCATCCCTTCAGATTATTACTACAGCAAACAGAGACAGGATCTCTGGAGACAATCCCCTTCTTTGTTGGGTAGCGAAAGAACAGGCCCGGATCTCACTGATGTGGGAAAAAGACAACCTGGAATGGAATGGCATTTACTTCATTTGTATAATCCGAGGATTGTTGTCAAAGAATCCATAATGCCCTCCTTTCCGTGGCTTTTTGAGCTAAAAGACGCATCTTCGGTTAAGGAAACGGATCAGCTG
>JBBQXZ010000350.1:0-4859 GCA_038209145.1 Cytophagales bacterium
AGTGCCGTCTTCCAAAGCAAATCGGTAAGCCTTGCTTGAGACTTGCCCGTTTATAATTTGATTGGCGGTCACCACTAGGGTTCCGTTTGCCGAGTTTCCCCCAAAGTAAGGCCTGCTGTTTTCCCCAAAATCAAACATCTCCTCTTGCAAAAATCGGTTGGTGGCCAGACCGTCTTCCTCCGTCAAGGAGTATTGGTATAGACTGGAACCATAATCTGCCGAGAAATTTAAGGATGGCTCAGAGGAATTGGTGGTGATAATCAATTTATTCTTAACGATATACGCAGCATGGAAAATAGGAAACTTCGGCAAAGGACCTGTTTGGGGCAGTTCCAGTAGGAACTCATCAAAAACAGGCGTGGCCTCAGTTCCTTTGTTTGGGAGAAAATACAGTGTATTGCACAAGTCCTGTCCCATAAGCAGATCCCGGACACCATCTCCGTTGAGGTCTTGATACAGGATGGAGTGCCCTCCTGAATGCGCAATGCGTGCCGATTCTAGGAGGCGAAGTTCAGCGGTAATCGGCATACCTGCACAGGTGGTTCCAAAAGTGAAGGTCCCGCAGCTGCAAAATTCAAATCCTCCCCACCTGATTTGGGCTGTGGCAAATCCGTCGATATCTGCTACACCTTTTCGTTCTACACTCGAGTTGCGATAATACTCCAGGTAGTCTCCCGAGGCAAAATTAAAAGTTAAAATATCCAAATCCCCATCACCGTCCAGATCCATAATCAGTGGAATATCCAAGCTGTTGGCCGTTACGTTGGAGCCATTGTCCAGACGGAGAAAGCGCTGGGCTTCTTCCCATTGGAGGTTGGTAGAAGTGCCTATAGTGACGTTTCTGTAGGCTTTGATCCCAAAAGGACTTCCTGTAAACAAGTCTTTGCGTCCATCCCCGTCAAAGTCAGCCAATATCAGAAACCCTCTGATATCGGATGGAAAGAAATAGCTGGCTTGGGGTAAATGTCTAAACTCACCATCCTGGGTTTCCTGGAATACGCCCAGCATTCGGGCATTCGTATCCCAGACGATGTATTCTTCCGAACCGTCACCTGTCATGTCCAGCGTCTGGATTTGTGCCGCATTGATACCGCCAGCAAAAGGCATGGACAAGTCCCTACCCTGAAAATTTGCTTGTATATCGGGAGATAGCGCATATTGCTGCTGCGCCGAGGCCCAACTTTGAGAGAACAGGAAAACCAATGGGAACAGGAAGCGCATGCAGTTTTATTTTTAAAGTTAAACGATACTTTTTGATACCGGATATATTACTTTTGTTTTTCTTCAAAAAACGGCCAAAAATTCTACTTACCGTACTACTAACGCTAACTTAGGCGTTCTTTCACAGGCGATGGACATTCAACAATTGTATACGCAATTTCTTTCCTCCACAGGGGTATCCACAGATACGCGATATATCGGACCGGGAAACCTTTTTTTTGCCCTTAAGGGCCCTAACTTTAATGCCAATACCTTTGCAGCAACCGCCCTGGAGCGGGGAGCCAAGGCCGTGGTGGTTGACGAAGCTGTCTATGCCGTGGACAATGATCTCCGCTACCTGCTGGTTTCGGACGGCTTGAAGGCCTTACAGCAGTTGGCCGCTTACCACCGAAAGCAAAGGAATATCCCGATAATTGCCCTGACGGGAAGTAACGGAAAGACAACCACGAAGGAACTTCTCCATGCGGTTCTTAGTACAAAATTTGTCACATTGGCCACGATAGGCAACCTGAACAACCATATCGGCGTACCGTTGACGCTTCTGCGAATCACCGGATCTACTGAAATCGCCATTATTGAAATGGGTGCCAACAAGCAGGGGGATATTTGGGAACTATGCGAAATTGCCAACCCAACCCATGGATTTATCACGAACATCGGAAAAGCCCATCTCGAGGGGATGGGAGGCCCGGAAGGTGTGTTGAAGACAAAAACGGAACTGTTTCAGCATTTAAAGAAAAGCGGGGGAAAGGTATTTATCAACACCTTGCAGCCTGTTTTTTCCAACATGATCCGAAGGTTTGATGCACCGGTGCTTTTTCCGGAGAAGGACAGTTTCTGCGAAGTAGAGATGGTAAATGCGGATCCGTTTGTCAGCTTCCGGGTAGAGGGAAGTGGGGAAGCTTTTCAGTCCCAACTTATCGGGAGCTACAATTTTGACAACATCGGTGCGGCGCTTACCCTGGGAAAATTTTTCGGTGTTCCCTTAGCCGACGCCGCAACTGCCATATCCAACTACCGGCCATCCAATATGCGCTCTCAACTGTTGGAAAAACGCAGCAATTTGATTATCCTAGATGCATACAACGCAAATCCGTCCAGTATGGAGGAAGCCTTAAAGGCATTCGACAAAATGGCAGGAAAATCTCACAAAATGGTTATCCTGGGCGATATGCTGGAGCTTGGTGAGCATGCCGAAGCCGAACACCGCCGACTGGGAGAGATCCTTGCGGAGATGGACATTGACAAAATCTGCCTAAGCGGCCATCTTATCAAATCCTCCCTGGCAACAGCACCCAAAGCACTTTATTTTCCCGATCCCTTTTCGTTAAGAAACTGGCTGACGGACTCGAACCTGGAGGATTACCTGATCCTGATCAAGGGGAGTAGGGGGATGAAGCTGGAAGGGTTGGTGGAATATATTTAATAAAAGCTGTAGTTCAAAAAAAAATTAAAACAGACTGGATAAACATAAAGACTATTGTTGCCAGTACGTCATTTGAAATAAAAGGGCTAATAATCCGGGAAGATGATTGGAATAGGTCTGATTAATGACAATCAAGTGGTATCCTTTGGGACATCATTTTCTTCCTGCTCAGAAACTGTATCAAATTTTTGGTTTACAGGGAAATCCTCATCTTCCCGGAAATAGTTAAAATTGAGATTACCATACGCTGCTGAAGCATAAAATGCTCCAAACACCGGCTCCACGATACCATCTTCAAATTCCATATTGTTGGAATAGACCATCAGCGGGGTGATGTTGGCGAAGCGACGTAAATGTTATTCTTGAACATTGAATTGATAGGAATTCTTTCTGAAATTACCCCGTCTTTGTTGTGCGGTTTCTTGACCTCTTAAAAGGCCAAAGGCATCCCATTTTTGAGAATTGTGACATTAGGCCTGAATTCTTCATCGTTAATCTTGCAAGTCAATTCGGAAGTCACATGAAAGCTGTTGTTATGAAAGTCCTTAAAATCAACCAGGTTTACTCCAGAGGTAGGCGTTATCCTCTGACGGAATTTTCTCCCAACCCCCATAATCGAGTTCTAAACTCAATTCATACCTTTCTGTCAGCTCATAATCGAAGACGATGATCTTTTCCAACATGACTTCAGAAACGAAATCATGGAAAAACCTGTGTAAGCGATCAAATCCCAATAAAAAAATTGTCTTTGCTCCTCTGAAAATTAATCGTTTTCCTTACTAAAATCTGCTTTGCCAGTTGGTCTTCCTTATCAAAAGGTATATAAAGATCCTTTCACCCACATTGCAGATTTTCTGGGCTAGACGAGAAATTTCGGATAAATTTTGGTTTAATGCCGGACAAAAGGCTATCATTTGTCCGTATCACCCCATGTTAAATGTGTTTTTGGGCTCCCTATTTTGGCTTTAAAGCAATTTGAAGTACAAAGTGGGATATTGCTTTTATGGGATAAAGACCGGCACTTTACTGCATGTATTGTAAGTTTTCATTATGCAGATACCGTACTGCCGACAACAGAGTATGCTACCTGACCATACTCAACGTGGGATTTGTGGAGGATGTCACACCCGAACACCTCAATAAAATTCAAACACTGCTATCCGAAAGATATGAGTACAAAAAACATATTTTTCAGATACAGGATGATCCTACCGTAAAGAAATATATTGAAGTATTTTGGCAGTGTATTGTCCCGTCAAAAAAACTGGATCTTGTACCTGCAGAAAAACTGTCACGAATGGTGAATATGGATACCCACCAGCAAAGCAATGCCAGGGAAGTCGGTACCGAGATCATAGCGTATCAGACAAGGGTAAAACTGCAGCTGCTCTTATTCCCAAGGTTTACCCAGGAGGAGGCCATGCCGGCCGCCACACACAGGTTATAAGCTGTGCGGTATACCCGACATCCGAAGTGAAAACCGCACGGTGGATAAAAGAAAATTCATACCTACGCGAACTTACCTGGCATGACACCGACAAAGTAACCACAGACAGGCTTTATGAAAGGGCATTGCAAATCCATTGGTACTCCTAAAAAAGATAATCGTTGTTCCCGCAAATCCGTTACTCTCAAACCGAGTTTTTTTATAAATTTTTACAAATGTTTGTACCTTAATCATTTGTCCAGTTTATTGTTGCAAATCCAGAATCTTGTATAGCGTTTTTTATTTCTATCGCTTGTTCTTCAAGCTTATCTTCTTTTTCGTCAATTTCCATGATTCGTTTAAATACTAAATATTACAGTTTTCATCGCTTTTATCGTCCGTTGGTTTCATGGCATTCAATTCTCGATGAGAGCCTGTTACATTCATCAACATAAAGCTAAGGACAGATAGTAGTTAAAGTCAAATTAAGGCGTACTTTTGCACCTGCAAATAAAATGTCCCATGAAGCGCATAAATGAATACAAGAAACTCTTCGGAGTTGAAAAGGAAATCGACTTGATGATCTTGAAAAAGACTTACCGTGATTTGGTTAAGATGTGGCATCCCGACAAATTTCAAAATGGAGACCCTTTGCAAGTAGAAGCAGAAATACAAAGCCGAAGGATTATTGATGGTTACCATTTTTTGGTGAGTATAGCGCCGGAAACCATAGAATCCAATTTAGAAGCCTACACAGAAACGATCACTGCTGGGATTGCAGACTAT
>JBBQXZ010000351.1:0-4859 GCA_038209145.1 Cytophagales bacterium
ATGCCCATTTCAGCCACAAGAGACATTATTTTTAGGTTCATCGAGCAATAATGGATTGATTTGGTACGGCCTAACTCAAGGGGCTGCTTGCCATCGGGTTCAATTTGGACTGCTATCCGCTTTATTTTTGCAGCTTCCAACCTGCTTTTAGCTTCGGAATCCAACCCTAAATAACGCGCAAGTCCCACCAGCTGATAATCGTAACACGTCGAATGATTTTGATTTCCGTTATCATTCTCAATGCCCATTTCATTGGTTTTTAACCAGGTATAATAATCCAGCAACCAATTGTTCAATAGCTGCATTTGCTCATTATCCAGTAAGCTGTTGGCATACAGAAGCTGTATGGTCGTGACAACATTGGAAATACTTCTCCATTCAATCATACCCGCGCGTCTGCCTTCAACTTCGCCAGGAATGCCTTGACCGAAATTTATATTCGGATTAACTTTAGTGGCTTCATCAATAAACCATGTTTCTAAGACGGTTTTGGCTTTTTGCGCATATTTGAGGTCGTCAGAAAAAAAGTAGGCCATTGATAAATTGTCCAACGTACTGAACATGTCACTCAAGCGAACCTTATCGGTATCATCCCCTCTGCTCATCGGGTTTATTTCGCCATCCTTTACAATCCAGGGAAAACCATCCGCAGTATCGGGGTTTGGCCATCGGTAAGGCGCAATACTCATATAATCGTGAATATCGCCACTAGGTGGAAGTTGAGTTTTGTTGGTGACTGGATTTGGGATTTTATCCAGCTCATTATCTGCCTGGATTATAAGTTGTTCATAAGCTTCTGTGAAAAAAGGATCCTTATTTTTGATCAAATATTTTACTATCTGCAATCGCTCTTTGTTCAGATAAATCAAACTACTTTTAACAATCTGTCGTTTCCCTGATTGACCAAATCCTGACGCCCCATGTTGGCCAGTTTTTATTCCCTTTGCTGAAAGGTTCATCAAAAGAAGAGAAAAAGATATGGATATGAATAGGAAAAAAACTTTTGGAATAATCGATTTAACTATCATGAGTTTTGGCATAGGGTTCAATTGCTACCAAATCTAAGCATTTCAGACTGATTTTTTTGATCAGAAAAAGAATATTTGAAGAAAACAGCAATGACAACAGAAAAATAGGCTTGCCAAAGCGTCGAAAAAGAAATGATGCTTTATTAATATCATAATTGCACAATCACCCAGATTTTTTTTATATTGGCAATGATCTCTTGCCTTGGAGGCATTTTGATATTATTGCCTCGCATTTAATGTTTTTTACAAATAAAAAAAGCTATGAAACAAAATCTCATAGCTTTAGTCAATTAACAATAAACCCAAAATAACCTGCTGTAGGAGAAGGAGTCGAACCTCCACAGGGCAGTTAGGCAAAACACGAGCTCGCTGTTTGCTTTATCCTGAATACCCCACCCCCGAGACCGGAGGGCATGTCTGCCAGTTTCATCATCCTACAGTATAAAAGACCATTTGTCTTTGTTTGATATGTCAAAGGTAACAGATGACCTTTTCTATTGCAAATTAAATAACAATAATTTGAAATATTTACAGTATATTTAATTATTTGACCCAATTGGCAATGAATTGATAAAGGTCATTTTTCCAATTACTCATTCTTTGAAAATTTTTCAATAGACAATAGAAATGTTTTAGAGGTGGAGGGAAGCTAAGCAAACAAAAACTTCCGCAATGCAGGTATTACAGTTGAAAGAATAAACCGAAAACTGCAAACTGCACCAGTGTGAAGTTGTACACCTCATCCACATCAGCTCCTCCCTCAAGTATCCGATACCCGACTTTGATGTCTGTTTTGGCCGATATGGGAATTCGGGCGCCCAGAAATATATCGAAAGCCCTACCGGGACCTCCTGCCAATCCGTCTCCTTCCAGGTAAAACTTGGTCCGATTTTCCAATGCGTATTCGGTATAGAGATGCAATAGCGGCACAAATCCAAAATCATCTTTGCGGTCTGCAGTTCCCATTTCATTGTCAAGCTGCACACTGGCATCGCGAATTTTTGCCGTAAAGCCAACGCCTAATGTCCAAGGGCCATTCAATAAAATATCTCGTCGATACGTCAGCCGATAACTGTTAAATTGATAAAATCCCTTCAGGGTTTCCCCTGCATCAAAGCTGGAGGATTGGAAATCGATGGCTTGCGAAGGGGTACCTGTGTAATTGACAAATAAAGGTGCAATTAATCCAAAGATATGATTCCGTTCATTCCAGGTATAACCAACCCTTACCCGGAAGGGTATCACCGCACCATCGACTTCAAAATCGTCCTTAAAACTAAACAAGGTACCCGTTTCATTCGGTATTCGTACGTTGTTGTATCCCAAAAAGGCCAACCCAGATTCTGCGTCAATACTCCACTGTGCTTGGCTCGGTGTGATTTGTAGAAATAGGGCCGCCATGGAAAAAATGTAAACAATAAATGGAATGCGAGAAGCGTTCAAAATGTTAGTGATCATCTGGAAAGTTTTTGGTTAAAAAAGAGGTACTCCAAAAGTTGTGCCGATATGCTTTATCTATACCCATGTAATTTCTTTGATCGGGTAAATCCTCTTCAGTTTTGGAGGTACGTATTTATATTTGAGACATGTATGATCTAAAAGAAGAAATTCGGTTTATTGATTATTCTGTGGAACCGGCGGCTTAAGAGTTGCTTTCGAAGAAGCGTGAAATGAAAATCCAATTCATTTGACCTGTGTCTTTTCTTCGGATATTGATGCGTTTTGTAAGGAATCATAGGAAGCAAATTTTGATGGGTGACCTCATGCAGACATAACAAGATCCTTGGGAATCTTGTAGACCTTCATCTTTAAATTGAAAAGGTGAGATTCATTTGACTTTTTATATTGTTTTCCAAAGTGTTAATAACCCTTCTTAAAAAATGACATTCAATTCGGGATAAACACTGGAAATTCTTTTCAGGTCACCTGATATAAATATAAACCGACTTGAATTGGGATCATAGAAATCTGTACCTTGCATTCATGGATTCTCCCAGAATCAAACCATGCCAGTACTTCAAAATTGAATAATATAAGACTTTTGCCATGATATTACCCCTTTAAGATGATTTGTAAAGATAGCCTGATTTGTCTTTGTATATCTAAAATATTCCATGATCATGTAAATATTTGACATGTATGCCTGATTTTTACCTCTGTCAAAACACCTTTAAATCAAATTATTCAGCTAACAAACTCCCTGCAAACTTTTAATGTGCTCTATTCTTTTGAGTAAGGTACTCCACAGTGAAGACCTTTATCACTAATTCCTACAAACCTTCTGCGCCTTCACAGAGAACTTACCCAATAATTATTTACAATTTAAGCGGTGCCGGGGCAGCAGTATTTTGATCCAAATCCTCAAAATACTGCCAGTAGAGTATCGAAGGGAAAAACCAAGATCATCTTGTGCCAAAGAAATCTCACTCAAGTCAGGGATTATCTCTGCCGCAGCCCATGACTACTTATAATTTCCCGTTTTGGCTTTTCTCCGCAAATCTTTCCCCAATCGGGAAACTGACCAGTTGATGGGAGGATGGTTTTATATCACTTTGCATGAAGATCCAAAAAATAATTGGTTGTTGTAACAAACAAAAAATGGAAGCACAAATTAAAGGTGTTAAGTTACAAAAAAAAACTGCCCATACCTGGGTTTACCAAACCGCTCTTAAAAGCTCCTTGGGAGTGACCGATGTAGTAACCACGTGTTTAAACCAATCGGAATCGCAAAAACCTGACTCCAAAGTATCCAAGCGTTGGTTGACCCATCCGCTTCTTAAGGTCCGTCCCTACGGGACTTTATGGGGATGGGTGTTGCTTGGCGGTCCCTAGGTTAAAACCTTCGGTTCCTAGATCAGCCGTGCCTACGGCACTTGGATTTGATACAAGTTTGTGGATTGATACTGCTATGGTGAAAATAAGAAAGTCTATAATGGGAGCCAAAGATATATGGTCGCACCACTGGCCACCGAAGAGCAGTTGGGCCGCGCCCACGCATCGCTCTACGTTCGCGAAATCTTTGCTTCCTCGCCCACCGAAGGCCTGCACGCGGTCGACCCCGACACCAACATGTGCCCGCACACGCTGAAGGCTGCTTTGCGCGCGGCCGGTGCGGCAGTGGAAGCGACCGACTTGGTGCTCGCGGGCAGTGCCGCCACCGCCTTCTGTTCGGTACGCCCACCCGGCCACCATGCCGCACGCAGCGCCGCCATGGGTTTTTGCTTTTTCAACAACGTTGCAGTGGACATCCGCCACGCGCTGGATGTGCACGGCCTGCAGCGGGTGGCGCTTGTCGATTTCGATGTGCACCACGGCAACGGGAGCGAAGACATCTTTCGCGGCGACGAGCGGGTGCTCATGTGCTCGATATTCGAGAAGGGGTTGTACCCGTTCAATGGTGAAAGTGCGGTGGGGCCCAACATGGTCAACGTGGGCCTGCCCTCGCGCAGCGGAAGCGATGCGTTTCGCAATGCTGTCACCCAACACTGGTTGCCCGCGCTCGACGCCTTTGCGCCACAGCTCATCTACATCTCAGCCGGTTTCGATGCCCACCGAGAAGACGACATGGGCAACCTCGGCCTGGTCGAAGCCGACTACGAGTGGGTCACCCGCCAGCTCATGGACGTGGCCCAGCGCCACTGCCAAGGCCGGGTGATTTCCTGCCTGGAGGGCGGCTATGTGCTCAGCCCGCTGGCGCGCAGCGTCGCCGCCCATGTCAAAGTTTTGATCGGCGCCGACTGATCCGCCACCTTCCCACCGCAGCACCCGCCCGCCCACCACTTCACCCACGCAGGTGCCGAAATTTCCCATGGACAAACACTACCTAACCCC
>JBBQXZ010000352.1:0-4845 GCA_038209145.1 Cytophagales bacterium
AGGCTGCCAAACCTTGTTGCAAATGGTGGATTAAAAATATGGGAATTGACTTGGTTTATGGTGCCACCGTTTGGTTTACCAAGGCATCCATTAGTTCTGATTCGCTGTATTTGCCTAAGCTCACATCCGGATGATGTATAAGTTTTATGGATTTATATTTTACGAGCTGTGATGGGCCTGCATGTATTTGTAATGCCAAATATCCCTCCAATTCCCCAATGGGATCTTGATAGGCTACGGATAAAACACCGTTGATGGATGTCCAGATATTATTGCCGGTGGCGAGAATTTCATAGGTATTCCATTCGTTCTTGTTAACTGCCGCCTCACCTTTTCCCTCCCAATGCAATTTCTCCCTTCCACTTTCATGGTATAACCTCCCCCACACCCCCTGACCGATATCTGCCTGGTAACCCAATGCCTCTTCACCAATCTTCTGTGACCGAAACTGAATGCCCGCATTGGTGGTATTTGGAACCATTTTAACCTGAACTTTCAAATAAAAATCCCCCACTTTTTCTTCATGCCAAATGAATTGATTCTGGTCTATTTGTTCTTTGCCCACACCGCCCACTATTGAACTGTCTGATACAGACCAATAACTCATATCAGATGAGCTCCAATTGGTTAGGTCATGACCATTAAATAAAACCACTTCTTCCTGAAAGTTGCTTTGTTTACAAGAATTTGAAACAAAAACAATAAATAAGAACCCAATTGAACAAAACCAGCGATGGGAAACCTTTACCATAATTAATAAATTTTTGAAAGCCTATTTGCAAGAATAAAAAGCCACCTTATTCCCCTCTAGGTGAAGTAATGGACTTGGGTGGTAGCTGGGTGTAATCTACTTCCCAAACAACCTGGCCAAAGCCTACTATCATTCACTTTTTGGAATTGGAAGATACGCTAAAATCACCAATAATCCACAGTCGAGGTAGACTGAGCGGACCCGGAGCCCACGTTTCAAAATTGTAACCGATTGGCCATGGGCAAAATTACAAATTACACCTAGACAAGGGTTGGTATATCAGGATTTTGCTGTTCTTTTCATATAAAATTTGTCACCCACCCATTTGGCAGGATTATTTTTAATGTATTCAGAAATGGTTTGAAATGCTTTTTCATTGTGGATAATGTGTTCGTAATAATTCCGCTGCCATAATTTTTCATTGAACCCCAATAAACCAAATTGTCTTGTAACGGATGATTTATATCCACGAACAATGGCCCCAATATTATTTGATGGTGACTGTGGGGGCGTTTTGAAAACGCCCTCTATTTCTTGGGAATGCGATTCCCTGGTTTCGGGCGTATGCGATTCGTTGGTTTCGGGCGTATGCGATTCCCTGGTTTCGGGCGAATGCGATTCGTTGGTTGTGGGCGAATGCAATTCGTTGGTTGTGGGCGAATGCGATTCGTTGGTTGTGGGCGAATGCGATTCGTTGGTTTCGGGCGAATGCAATTCGCCCCTACCCAATAACCGAATTATGCCGTGCATGTGGTTTGGCATAATCACAAATTCACCCAATTCGACATTTTGGCGTATTTCCGGTGTTTTTATCCATTCACCAGATGCGATTTCTCCAATTTCATTCAATATCATTTCCCCATTTTCAACATGTCCAAATCGACAAATTCTGTCCTGACAACATATTGTAATAAAATACAATCCCGCCTGCGAATAATCGTATCCTTTTAATCGGATAGACCTACGGTGGTGGATATGTGGGTTGTATTTATTCATCAATTATAAATTAGAACCAAACTACGAAATAATACCCATAAAGAAAATCAACAACACAAACCAAAAAAACTAGGATGATGCAATAGAATTACCATTGCATATTTCGGGTCTAGGATGGGTCAACTTTCTTATAGGCTTCCAAAACGGCCAGTTCTCCGGCTTTTCCCGGCATACTGGATCCGTGTTCCAGGCCTAAAAAGCCCCAGTAGCCTTTGTCCTGGATATGTTGCAACAAATTTTTATAATTGATTTCTCCGGACATGGGTTCAAAACGACCTGGCTTATCTCCGGCCTGAAAATAGGCAATTTGATCCCAGCCATAATCAATGCTCGGCATTAAATTGCCTTCCTGGATTTGTACATGGTAAATGTCGCACAATAGTTTTAAACTTGGGCTATCCACGGCTTTGGCCATGGCGTAGGACTGGGGGAGTGAATGCAGGAACATGCCCAGATGGTTTATTTTATGGTTCATGGTTTCCATCACCATCACCAATCCGTGCGGTTCATAGATCTCAGCTATGCGCTTTAAGAGTTCCGTGGCATTCGCCAGTTGAAAGTCCCAGGGCAATCTGGGGTCTGCCATTCCCAACACATTGTGGATAAATTTGGTATTCATTCGCTTGGCCACTTCTACAGAAACCCTGACCTCCTTGAGGACATTGTCTCTGATGCTTTCATCTCTCCCCGCAAAGGTCACCTGCTTAAAATCCATGGTGCCTACAAATTGACCAAATTCCATTCCCAGTTCTTGTAGCGTATTGCTAATCTTACTTTGTTCTTCCAAGGAGCGCCCCTTTAAAAAGGTACACTCCCAGGCGTGAAAGCCATTGTTATGGCCTGATCTGATCTTCGGGTGCTTTACCAGCTACCATGGCAAAAAGCCCAAAATCAGGGGAAAATTTCATAATAAAAGGGGTGTTGGCCTTACCAAATGCTTCCCGTCCAAAGGGTAAGTTTACGCCTGCCAGCGTAGCGGCACCTTCGACAAGGCTATTTTTGAAAAAAGATCTCCGTTTCATAGTTTAGGTTTACGGGTTTATGACCTCACTTTAAGGCGTGAGATTACCGAAATATTCGACAGCATCGGTGACATCTGCCAGGTTATCCTCCATTTTGTGTTCACATTCCACATAGACTTCTCCACTGAAATTTTGCCGTTTCAGTTCCTGAACCACTTTATCAAATTCAATTATCCCTGTACCCACCATTACATCCCCGGCTTTTTGATGGTTACCATCCAAGTCTTTTAAATGAATGCTCAGGAGCTGTCCTTCCAGCTTTTTTAAACAGGCAACCGGGTCCAGCCCACTTCTTGTCCAATGCCCCAAATCCCCGCAGGCTTTAAAATTGGGGTGGTTTTTTTGGGCGGACAAAACTGAGTCAGGATGCCAATAAATACTTCCGGCTTCCTTGGAATGTTGGTGCAGGGCAATCTTGATCCTGAACTCTCTGGCAAGCCGATCTACCATGTCCCAATCTTCTCTTTTGGGTTCAGCGACCAGGTATTGGATATCTAAGGATTTGGCCAGCTCAAAAGCTTTACGCCAATCGGCCTCATTTTGTGCTTTTCCCACGTACATGGATTTCATTTTTAACCCATGTTCCTTCAATAGCTTTTTTACAGTCTTTACATCTGAAGGATTGAGGTCTGTCATAGTTTTGTCTCCAAAATCTCCCCCCAGTTTATGAAAATCAAAGCCTTCAACGTACTTTACCCCAGCAGTTTTCGCTTTCCCCAACGTGGTGGGAAATGGAAACCTGTTGAAGGAATACAAGGCTACACCGATGTTCCAGTCGCTCTTTTTCAGTGCCAATTCATGTGTGGGATTTTTCACCATGCCGGCCACACCCAGTAGGATTATTGACAACCCTACAAATACCAAATATTTCTTTCCCATAGTATGCTAATTTTGCTTATGATAGACTTATTTTTATTTATTCCGCATTTCGTATAAAGGCCATCAGGTCTGCCATTTTTTGCTGATCAACCTGTCCCGCCTGACCTGGCATAAGTGATAGCTGCATTCCCGCTATAGCCTCAATATCCTGCCTGCTAATTGTCTTTTCAATACCCGGAGAAGTTCTGAGACTAATGGCTGCAGAAGTTTCATTCATGATCATTCCCTGAACTATTTCGCCGTCTTTAAGGGACACCTCCCATAAATCAAAGCCCGGAGCTATGGACAAATTGGGATCCAGTATATTGGCCATAAGGTCTTTGGGATGCCAATTGTGTAAGGTACCAAGATCGGGACCAAAGGCTACGCCGTTTTTTCCTCTAAATTGGTGGCAAAGGGCGCAATTCTCCACATATACTGTTTTCCCGGCGATGGGATCGCCATCAATTTTCAGTGCCTGTTGGTAGTTTTTATTGATTTCCTCTCCTTCGTTTTTGGTCAGGAGTTCCCTGGCCAAATTCCGGGTCGCCTCATCCCCATTGTTCATGAGCTGTACCCGCCTTTTCCAACCTATGGCTTCCGTGGGTATTTTACCCGTGTTGATGGCGTCCAATAATAAATTCACCCCCTCCGTCTGATGCATAAATGTTTCCAGGGCAACATCTCTTATTTCAGGTGTTAATGCATTCCATTTTGAAAGGACATATTCCGGTACCTCTGTGCCTTTGATTGCCCCCAGTGCCTGCATGGCTGCTACCTGCAGGATAATGGGTTCTGTTGTGGCAATCATTTCCTTCAACTGCCCTGCATAAGGCAAAACATCTCCTTCCGGCAAAAACCTAAGGGCTTCTGCTCTCCGGTCCTCTGAAACTGAAGGATCAGCAGCGATAGCCATGGCTTTATCCATGCTGGATTTTAGCAGGGCCTTGTCCTTAAAATCCATGGTTTTGATCAGGTTCAAAGCAGATTTTCTAAGCCGGGCATCAGGATGTTCGAAGAAGGCATTGACAATCTGATCGAGGTAGGTTGACAGGGTTTGCTTGTTTTTTTCATTTCTCCCTATCCCTTCTGCCATACCATCCAAAACCGGCGCTTCCCAGCCCTTATCCCCTGATAAGTCGAGGGCCTGTTGGAGCAATTTTTCTGCTTCTCCATCATTTTCATTCGCCGTGATCATCGCCGTTAACCTTCTTGTCA
>JBBQXZ010000353.1:0-4829 GCA_038209145.1 Cytophagales bacterium
TTGGGCAATATAAATTTGCCGCAAATAAGGTTAGCTTGTGCGTATGCTTTGCAGTTCTTTTTATCTTGCGGTGAATCTATTTTTTATTTCCCCAAAAAAATGTTCCCAATTTGGCTTGCGGATGGTGATAAAATACGCACCTGTAATCCCCCCATTGGACACTGGCAGAATATATGCGGTATTTCTTTTGGTATTTGTCCATGTTTCTGTTTTAACAAGGGACGTTGCATGCCACGTCTGTACCTGCAACGTCTTTACAACCATCGAGGATCCGTCTATCACCGCGAATACGTCGCCACCACCCGGTTTATTCAGAATCAAAATCCCATGTATATGGTTGCGCATTACCACAAAATCGCCCAGATGGATACGTGGTTTAAACTTGGTAATTTCAAGTTATAAAATATCCGCAATCACAAAGGAATGTTCCCGTGTTTTTTCCTAGGGAGAGAATCCACTTTATTCTCAAGCATACGAAATGCCCGGAGAAGTCGGGAACGGGTTTCTCGGGGAAGGATGACCTCATCGATAAAGCCCCGTTCAGCCGCTTTATAGGGATTAGCGAATTTTTCCGTGAATTCATCCATCTTCTCTTTCAGCTTGGCTTCCGGGTTTTCGGCTTCGGCAATCTGCCTTTTGAAAATTATCTCCGCAGCACCTTTGGCTCCCATGACAGCTATCTCGGCCGTGGGCCAGGCAAAATTCAAATCAGCTCCAATATGTTTGGAGTTCATCACATCGTAGGCACCCCCATAGGCTTTGCGCGTAATCACGGTAATCCGCGGGACAGTGGCTTCCGAAAAAGCATACAGCAACTTGGCACCATTGGTAATGATTCCATTCCACTCCTGATCCGTCCCCGGCAGAAAACCAGGCACATCGACCAAGACCAACAAGGGAATATTGAAGCTGTCGCAAAACCGGACAAAACGGGCCGCCTTGACGGAAGATTGAATATCCAACACCCCAGCCATGACTGCGGGCTGGTTGCCTACCACTCCAATACTCTTGCCCCCCAACCGGGCAAAACCTACAACAATATTTTCGGCGAAATTCCGGTGCACTTCAAGAAAGCTCCCTTCATCGGCAATGCCCTCAATGACCTCACGCATGTCGTATGGTTGATTGGGATTTTCCGGCACTAAACCATCCAGCATCTCCCTTTCTTCACTCGGTACTGGGGAATAAGCCACAGACGGAGCTTCTTCTTCACAATTTTGGGGAATATAGCCAAGCAGCTTCTTCAGGTGATCTATGCAGTCGATTTCATTGGCACAGGAAAAATGCGTCACCCCGCTTTTTGTACTGTGGGCAGTGGCTCCGCCAAGATCCTCCGCACTGACGTTTTCCTGGGTAACTGTTTTCACCACATTGGGGCCGGTCACAAACATGTAGGATGTTTGATCCACCATTAACACAAAGTCGGTAATGGCGGGAGAATAAACGGCTCCCCCCGCACAGGGACCCATGATGGCCGACAGTTGTGGGATGACTCCCGAAGCCCTCGTATTTCTGTAAAAAATGTCCGCATATCCGCCCAAAGAACTGACACCTTCCTGAATGCGTGCCCCACCGGAATCATTGAGGCCAATTAAGGGTGCACCGTTTTTCATGGCCATGTCCATGATTTTGCATATTTTTTCTGCGTGAGTTTCTGACAGTGATCCGCCAAACACGGTGAAATCCTGGGAAAACACATAGATCAATCTCCCGTTGACTGCCCCAAATCCGGTAATAACCCCATCTCCCAAGTATTTCTCTTTGTCGATGCCAAAATCGGTACCCCGATGAAGGACAAACTTATCCAATTCTTGGAAAGACCCGGAATCCAATAAAAAGCCAAGCCGCTCACGGGCAGTAAGTTTTCCCTTGGCATGTTGCGACTCCACCCGCTTGAGGCCTCCACCCTTTAGCGCTTCTTCATTCTTTTGCTGAAAGAGGTCAATCTTATTATTTTGAGGTTTGGATTCGTGGGATGCAGGTTGACTCTTTTTCATGAATTATAGCTTTGGCCAAATATAAGTAGCTCCCTGCTATCAGAAAAATGATTCACTAATTATATCCCCTTTTTCAAATTCCCGGCCAAAAGCAGATAGGGACAATCAACTAAATTACGCCCATGAACAATTAAACCTTTGGGTGAAAAAGTATGTGAAGATTCGAATAAATACTAGTCCAAAAAGACAAATACGCTGAAAATGGAAAATTACCTGCATTTTATCGCATAGTAAAGCAGGTATTCGTCCGGCAGATTTAAATAAACTTTCTATATTCGCACCATCAAAAAACCGGCTGGTAAAATGAAAAAAAAGGCAGCAGTAATAGACATGGGCACCAATACTTTTCATTTGCTGTTGGTGGAATTTAACGGAGATTCCTTTGATACAATTTATAAGGAGAAAATCCCAGTGAAAATAGGTGAAGGAGGAATTTCCCTGCGTTCCATCCTGCCCGAGGCCCAAAAAAGAGCTTTTCATACCCTTGGCCATTTTCACAAACTGATCCAAGGTGAGCAAATCCAACAGGTGGCGGCCTTTGCCACAAGTGCCGTCCGGAATGCGACAAATGGACTGGAATTTGTCAATGTTGTCCAGCAACGTTTCGGCTTCCCTGTTCACATCATAGATGGTGATCGGGAAGCGGAACTCATTTACAAGGGCATCAAACTCAGCGGAAGCTTAAATGAAGAATGCTCCTTGATGATGGATATTGGGGGCGGATCGGTGGAATTCATTATTGGGAACGAAACCCAAATCTTTTGGAAACAAAGTTTTGAAATCGGAGGGCAACGCATGCTGGACCTCTTTCATTATCATGACCCTATTTTGCCCAAAGAAGTGAGCAAACTCAATGAATACCTGGACGAGAAACTCACCCTCCTACTCACCGCTATATCCCGCTTTCAGCCTTCCCGCTTTGTTGGGGCATCCGGAACTTTTGATACCCTGACAGATATATATCTGGCAAGGGAAAAGGAATCCAAAATAAAAAAAAACCACGTTTATTCCATTCCCGTACCCGATTTCCATTCCATAGCCAAGCAACTTCTCAACTTGGGCAAAGCAGAAAGGCTGCAGATTAAAGGCATGATTCCGATGCGGGTGGACATGATAGTAGTGGCTTCTTGTTTGATCACTTATATACTTCGCCATATAAATCCCGGAAAGCTTCATTGCTCTACCTACTCCCTGAAAGAAGGGGCAATTGCGGAATTGATGCAAAAATCCCATCTGAAAGAAACGCCAATCTTCGCCCGACAACTTAGCTGAGCAACTTCAAATTTATAGCAATCCATACCCTTTTTTTGCCCATATATCCATTTTACCCTACATGCTGCTTGCGATGCATACCTATTCCTTACTACAGTTAGAATCCTTCACCAAAAACATATTCGTAAAGATCGGTTGCCCGGAAGCTGATGCCATCACAGCCACCAAGGTGCTTTTATCCGCAGACCTGCGTGGAGTGGATTCGCATGGGGTGGCCAGGCTATCCGGGTACGTGAGGCTGTGGGAAATAAACCGGATCAACGCGACGCCTGATATCCGCATCGTACACGAAACACCTAGTACTGCAGTGGTAGATGGAGACGGAGGTTTGGGGTTGGTCGTGGCTCCCTTTGCCATGCAGGTGGCCATAGAAAAAGCCAAAACCGCAGGCACAGGATGGGTTTCGGTACGGAATTCCAACCACTACGGCATCGCCGGCATACATGCGATGCAGGCATTGGCCCATGATATGATCGGAATTTCACTGACCAACGCCAGCCCCCTGGTAAGTCCGACCTTTTCCAAAGAAAGGCTATTGGGTACCAATCCCATTTCGGTGGCTATCCCTGCCAACAAGCAACCTCCCTTTGTGCTGGACATGGCTACCACTACTGCCGCAAACGGGAAACTCGAAATCCTTCAACGCAAACAGCAGGAGGCGCCATTTGGCTGGATACAGGATAAAGATGGAAACCCGACGAGTAGTCCAAACGGAGTAAGAGACGGAGGGGCACTGCTTCCCTTGGGTGGAGACCGGGAACACGGATCGCATAAAGGCTATGGGTTGGGTGCAGTTGTGGATATTTTGTCGGCCGTTCTTTCCGGTGCCAATTATGGTCCTTGGGTCCCTCCGTTTGTGGCCTTTCTGGAACCCCATCCAAATCCCGTTGGACAAGGCTTGGGACATTTTTTTGGTGCCATGCGGGTGGACGCTTTTCGGCCTGCGGGTGAATTCAAAGACAATATGGACAACTGGATTTCCCGCTTTCGGGAAGCCACACCCATTGAAGGGCAAGAAAAGGTTTTGATACCAGGTGACCCGGAAAGGCACCTGGAAGAAGAACGCAGAAAAAACGGCATTCCCTTACTGGCCTCAGTAGAAGCCGACTTGAAAGCCTTGGGGGATAAATTTGCCGTAGCTTGGTAGGCAATTAAAGTGTCTATTCTAGAAACCCATCAAATTTTCACTATCTACTAAAAACCTGAGTTCGATTGTTACTTACCTAACAGCCCATTAGGTGCATGATAATAACCATGGGTACAAGCCCGGGGAAAGTGAATGAAAACTGTTTTATTTGGGCGGCATTGTTGCCTTTGTCAGCAACAATGATGACAAAATCCAACTAATTCTCTTTTCTCGATAGTTTGCGGAATATAATCGAAATCAGGTTATTCGGTTGGATAACGAAATTCAAGTCTCAAATCAATTTTATGCCTTTTGATCTCTATGATTGAAAAATGACGGGTGTTTCGTTGAAATCGGTTTTATTCTTTAATGCCGCTGATGGAATTCAACAATATTACTGTTAGTATTTTCTTATGTTCGCAAATTTTCTTATT
>JBBQXZ010000354.1:0-4788 GCA_038209145.1 Cytophagales bacterium
GGGATCCTCAAATTTCACCGTAACTTCAAATTCATCCTCATTTTCGTTTCCATCTGCTGGTCCCAGATTAATCATATCGATTGATTTGATTTGAATTTGTTTTGGCAGTTTCTGTGTACTGCTGATTGTAGGCAAACCTTCCTTTTCTGCCACTAGCTCATAGGTTTGGTCACCGAGGAACTGATGGCCACTGAGAAAATAAAAGGCGTTCGGTTCAAAGCGCGTACTTCTATCTATATACTCCATAGGGAAAATTTGGCCATCCTGATCTTTGAGAGATACCTCTGCACCAGCTACCAAATCAAATTCTTCGTTGAAAAGGGTACCCTCCAATACGCCTTTACTTTTAGTAAGAAATACTTTTAGCGTATCCGAGGGCTCCAAAAGGGCGTTCAGAACCAGTCTCGGTTCCTGTCCCGGCAAATCCACCTCAAGAAATTGCTCACAGGAAACCAAGGTAATAATACTGATAAGATATATTATAAGGTAGTTGATCTTCATGGCTAAAAGGTAAATCTGTAAGATACTGATGGGACTATTGGAAAAAGACTGAACTGTCGCAGCTGATTTCGCTGCTCATCATTGTTGTAGGTAATATCCATATAAAATGGATTCAACCTGCTGTAAACATTGTATACCGAAATATTCCACGTACGCTCGCCCCATTTTTTAGGTTTGTTAAAATTGATCCCTAAGTCCATCCTGTGATAACTCCGCATTTGAAAATTATTTCTGGATTCGAAATGCTCAAGGTATAGTCCACCATAACCCATGTTGGGATCAGTGATCACTGAAAGTGAATGTTGATACCGTTGTGTAGGTACGGTAATAAAACTTCCGCTTCCGAAGACCCAAGTACCTGAGAGGTCTATTCTGTCTGACAATTTGTGGACCGCAGTCACGCTGATATCATGCCTTCGGTCGTACCGAAAGGGAAACCATTCACTGAAATTAATCTCATCAAACCTCCTTTCTGTTTTAGAAAGGGTGTAACCTATCCAACCTGTCGTTCTTCCGGTCTTCTTTTGCATCAACAGTTCCAGCCCATAACTTCTCCCTTCCCCCGAGGTGACCTTTTCCTGCCAATCTTCCGACGTATTGAGGAAAGAAGCTCCATCCCGATACTCTATGACACCCGTCATGCTTTTGTAATAGGCTTCTGCCGAAAATTCCAAGCCGTATCCCAGGCTTTTAAAATATCCCGCGGCAGCCTGCCAGCTTTCCTGGGGACCGATTTTATCGGTCGACGGGACCCAAAGGTCTGTTGGGAGTCCCAATCCCGCATTGGTGAGAAGGTGCACAAATTGGGCCATCTGAACATAGGATAGTTTTAAGGAGGAGCTTGGGTCAAGAAGGTACCTCAATGCTACTCTTGGCTGAAAGGAGGTGTACGTTTTGGTATCAGCCAAAAATCCTGAAAAATGCGCTCCAACATTGAATTTCCACCTATCACCCAAACTGAAATCATCTTCTGCATAAACGGATATTTCCCGGGAATCCGAAGGAATGGCTCCCTCTCTTGTTTCGGGTCTCTCATTTTCTCTGGCCACAAAAACGCCGGGGGTAAACCTGTGGTCAATCAACATCCCACCCCACCGGATATAATGCTGTGGATTGGGGATAAATTCAAAATCTGCTTTCAAGGCCAAATCCCGGATGCCAGAAAAATAATTGGCTGTGTAAAAATCACTTATAGAGGTATTTCCCTGGTTTTCGGTGAAAATATCCTCATACTCCGAAAAAAGTTTGAACCTGTATTTGGTAAAAGTTCCAGTGAAATTGGCAAAGAGTCTCTGATTGAAAACATGATTCCAGCGGACAGCAGCAATATCATTTCCCCAACCAAGTCCTGCCCGTTCCCTGCTCTCCACCTTACCGGCATTATCCCAGCGTTCATAATTTGAGTTAAAAGACGAATAAGCCACATCTTCACCTCCATAATAACTGAGGTAGAGTCTGTTTTTCTGGTTGAAAATATGATTGACTTTCGCGTTGACATCATAGAAATAATACCCCACATCTTCCTGCCCCCCTGAAGAATTTTTTATAATGGGTCTTGCAATCATATCAAGGTAGGTCCTTCTACCCGACAACAAAAAAGAGGTCTTGTCCTTTACAATAGGGCCTTCCAAGGTGAGTTTGGAGGCAATCAAGCCAATGCTGCCTTCACCTTGAAACTCTTTCATGTTCCCTTCTTTCATGGTAATATCAATTACTGAAGAAAGCCTTCCCCCGTACCTTGCCGGAAATCCGCCCTTAATCAGCTCAACATTATTAATGGCATCCGCGTTGAAAACAGAGAAAAAGCCAAACAAATGGGTCGCATTGTAAACCGGAACGCCGTCCAGCAATACCAAGTTCTGGTCCGGGCTTCCTCCCCTTACATATAGCCCCGAAGCACCTTCGGAACCGGACTGAACCCCAGGCAATAATTGGATGACTTTGAAAATATCCACTTCTCCCATCAGGGCTGGAAGGTTCTTGATCTCCCTTAATGGGACATTCACTATACCCATCCCTGTACTTTCCTGTATGGGATCGGATCTTTGTCCTTGGACGACAACTTCATTGAGAAAGCCTGCCGGTTGAAGTTCCACATTCAAGATGGTGTCTTTTTCCAGATTAAATGCTATCTGTATGGGTTCATAGCCAACGTAGGTAAACACCAAGTCCACCTCTTCTTCAAATAGCGAATAACTGAAAAATCCAAAATTATTGGTAACAGCTCCTTTTTGGTTTTTCTTGTCAAAAATATTGACTCCAATCAACGTTTCCCCATTGTCCGCATCCTTGACCGTGCCACTAACAGTAATTTTCTGGGCTGAAGAAGTAAAGTAAATCAAGTAAAAAAAACAAGCCAGTATAAACCTTTTCATATGAATATTTAAAGAAATCGAACGCAAAATTAAATTTTTATTTTATAATTCAAAGTTAAAATTTCAAAAGAAATATTCACGACCAAATCTGAGATTAGGTAGGATCCGTCCATAAGTTAAGCTGGAGTGAGAAAAAGGAGAAGTAGGTGTTCACTTATTAAACTCAATTTCCTGACGGGTATAAAAGTTGGGGAAAAATTAACTTTGAAGCTGGAATCTCTTTATATTCAAAAAAGCGACAGTAAAGGAAATTTATTCTCATGAAATCGAGCATAACGAGTACGTCACACAGAGCGATGATAATGGATCATGCGAGATTCTCCCGAATGAATTCGGGACTGGCTATATGATAAATGAAAAACAATTATAAACACATAAAAACAAGAATATCAAAAGAAATATGGCGTGAAATCACTGAGGTTTCGAAAATTTCCCGAGAATAGTTTATCAACGGCGATTGAATCTTTTTCTTCTGCTTTATGCGTTGTATTTACCTGATAGGCTATCCACTCCCCTGCTTTTTCTGGGAGTTTATACGATTGGATATCGGGTATTTTCTCCAATTTTCCACGTTCCCAATGATAGATTCCGAGAGAATCCTTTGGAAAGTCTTCCATCTTCTTTTTTTCCCGCTGAAGGTTTCTGATCAATTCTTTCTGAGGCTTTATTAAAAAGACCTGATGGGAACCATCCCAGGTGAACATGATCGATTCGGCACGTGCCACTCTTTTTTCGGCTTCAGTTTTAACATCCAGTAGAATCAATTCTCCGTCCTCATTCTCCGCATTCAGCGTATAGGCTAACTTGGTACCATCGGGACTTATTTGTCGGTAGGTTATACTTTTCCATTCATCATAGGCTTCTTCAGTTAGTGGCTTTTTGGGTAAAGGGGCTGTTTTTACCCATTTCTGGGCTTTTACCGGAAAGATAAATAGCATTAAGAACGTACCAAGTAGTAACTGCTTTTTCATAGAATGGCGTTGAGAAGGATGAAGATAGGTGGACTGTGGAAAAAATAAAAAGTGGGTTACAGTTGGTTGATGATCATTCGGAGTAAACTAAGTGCCAATGGAAATAAAAACGCATTTCAAGGAAGATTTCCAACTTGCTGAATTTCTTCCACAGAATTGATTATCAAGAGCGTGGAAGACGGGTTGGATATAATGGGAAATATGTATTACAACGGATATAAACGGATAATTATCCATGAAAAAAATATTATTCCAGCCTTTCTTGACTTAAAAAATGGTATGGCAGGTGAGATCCACAGAAATTTTCCACCTATCGGGTTCAGTTGGCCATTGTTGGTTATTTTGCAAATAATCCCGGGCAGGCTTTAAAAGATTCTATTTATGAAAGTAAAAAGGGAAAGCATGTCAACTTTGGGTCAACAACTCAGCAAGCCATAGAAAAGCTAAGTAGGATATAAAAAATCATAGATTTAAAACTCCAGGGAAGTGACCGATTTAAGAGTACTGGGTTTCAACCCTGGGATTAAAACGAACCTGAGTTTTCCCGTTTTGGCCGCAAAGCTGTCAATTTCATCCACTCGTTCCCGCCAAAACCAGTCTCAGGTTGGAGAGGTTTCCCCGTTCCTTGTTGTCTGCAATTGCAACGTACAAGTAAAAATTTCGACAATCACTATTGCACGTAAGCGGATTTTTTTTTAAGTTGTATCATGGCAAAACGTTCCCACAACATCCACGACACCTTCGTCAGGGAGTCCTTTTCCGATCCGGAAAGAGCTGTGGCTTTCTTTGAGCGATTCTTCCCTGAAACCTTGGTACAACATATTGATTTTGATACCCTTACCGTCCTCAAAGAATCCTACATCAACGAAACCTTACGGGAACATTTCTCCGACCTGGTGTTTGAAGTTTCCCTGAAAGCCGACACGGCTGTCAAAACCGAC
>JBBQXZ010000355.1:0-4743 GCA_038209145.1 Cytophagales bacterium
CCAGATAAAAGGGTGAATAGGGGAGGATTATTTAACAGGGGAGGAATAGCCGTTTCCTTTTGACCACAATTGGTCAGCATCAAAATACCAACCAAGAGTACAGCAAAGGGAGCTTTTGAATACAATAACATAGAAAATAATCAATTCGGGTTCAAATATATAAATTTATCGACTAGGTTATGCCAATGAATCGACCTATTCGCCTGGTTGTTATTGTTTTTACCTTTAAGTCAAGTAGCGAGAAAGTAGCGATAACTAATAGGATGAATCCTTTATGGGAAAATGGAATCTGCCTTAGTATTTACATTCATCCATAATTTGGGGAAACAAAAAAAGGGTTGCCAATTTTGACAACCCTTTCAAAGTACATAAAGTCAAATGAAAATCAATAGCCTGGATTCTGGATCAGGTTTTTATTTCGTTGTGTCTCAGCGAAGCTGATGGGCATCCAATACATTTTATCCAGCCAAAGTCTATTTTCTTTTCCCGGGTCAATGTCAAATACCTCATAGGAATAATCGTAAGCTGTGGGATTGTACCTGTATAGCGAATTGGTTTGACCAGGTTTCAGGGTTCCCACTATACTGATCCCATTAGCCTGTCTTCCTAACGTTTGTGGGGCAATCATCCATCTTCTGGCATCATAATAACGCTGCTCCTCATGTACCATTTCCTTACGTTTCTCATTGATAAATGCCATCTTGAGAGCCTCGCCTGAAACGGTCAATGCTGGAAGACCTGCCCTGAATCGGATTTTGTTCAGCCAAGTTCTGGCTTCTGCATCCTCGCCCAGAAATATACAGGCTTCCGCATAGTTAAAGATCACCTCAGTAAACCGGATGTTGGGCCAAGGAATATTTTGCCATGTATTTTGGTCCACAAAGCTAGGATTTGGCTCCACGAACTTTCGAATGTAGTAGCCCGTATAGCTTCCGTTCCAGTCTTCAATAGGGCTGTTTCGGGTATCCAAACCAAAATGAGTTATTTTTTGAGCGGAAGCATTGGTGACTTCATACCTACCTGTCTGGATCTGGCCCAATGGATCTCTAGCTTGGTTGGCCGGAGAACGTGGCTTCCACTGCGCACCGTCAAATAGGAAGGTAGAATAGAATCGGGCTTCCCTGCCTGTATATGGGGCCTTTTTATGTGCCGCGTTATTCCAGTCAAACGGAGTTCCGTCCATCATGGCATAATCGTCAATCATCAACTGAATAGGCGTATTACCAGCCCAGTTGTTGTATCCATTTGGTCCATTAAACAATCCTTGTCGGCCACCACCTTCAGGTTTTTGTGCCAGGAAATACCGGCCAAAAATCATTTCTGCTTCTCCACCGGACCTGGACAGGGAATTGTTCTCATAAACCTGAATGGCTTCCGCATGGGGAAGGGGGGCTGTCAGGTTCAGCATATTCCCGTTAGCAACATCCAGAACTGCCTTGGCTGCGGCTTTTGCCTGCTGCAGTCTTTCTGTTTTGCTGCCGGAGGTATACCCTATCAACTCTTTGTTTTGATACGAAGAGATCACGCTTGATTTTCCCGAAGCAGTTGTCATATCATGCAAATCACTTGCCGCATAGATCAAAACCCTGGATTTCAAAGCCAAAGCAGCCACTTTGTTCGCCCGTCCTCGTACCATGTTTTTGCCATCCAACAACTGGGCTGCCCGATCCAAGTCCTGTACGATAAAGGCAACCACCTCTGCATAGGTATTTCTGGGAAACTCATAGGTATCTTCACCTAAATTAAAAGGCCTGTCTGCCAATGGAATACCACCAAAGTTCCTCAGCAATTGCTGGTGAAAATAGGCCCGCATAAAGGTAGCTTCACCCAGTAAACGATCCACGATACCACCAGTATTTGGGAATTGGGGACTACTTAGGTTAGCAATCGCTATGTTGGCAGCTCTTAGGCTGTTGTACATGTTGGGCCAGTTTCTTGTTGCATCCAACCAGCCGGTAGCTTCTGGATTGGATCTTGCCTCTGTGACCACGTTGATATTTCGTCCCGGGTGGGTGAAGATGGCTTCGTCTGTCAGCGATGCCAAGGCCTGCTCAGAAAATCCTCCCTGACCGAGGCCTGAATATATATCAGTAACGAATGCGGTAGCCAAGCCGACGTCTTTCCAGACTGCCGTTTCGGAAACTTGTCCAAGGGGTTGGGTATTCAAAAACTCATCGTTGCATGAAGTCGACAGCATTGCGCCTATCAACCCTACCCATACATATTTAAATATTTTTTTCATGTGTATCGTATTTTGGAAATTAGAAGCTTACGGATACGCCGCCATTGATGACACGTGCCTGTGGATAGTATTGACCAGTGGCACTATCTGATTCTGGATCGTACACCTTCAAATTGTCCCACGTCAACAAGTTCAACCCGTTGACATAGAATCGTAAATTACTCATTCCGAATCTGGCGCCCCATTGAGACGGTACCGTATAACCCAACTCTAGGTTTTTCAGCCGGATATAGTCAGAACTTCTGTACCAAAAATCGTTGCCAGAAGAAAAATACTGGTCACTTCTGTTGGCGATCCGGGGATATTCCGTACTTGGATTGTCGATGGTCCAGCGGTTCTCATAAAATTCCGACAGGTAGTTTCCGATATTGCCGGATTCACCCAAAGAAACAAGGGCAATGGCACCTGCGGCACCTTGGAACAATACAGACAGATCAAAATTTCTCCATTGGGCGTTCATGTTGACACCACCTTGGAATCTTGGTATGTTGTTCCTGTCTAATCGTACTTGATCCAAAGGGGTTATTCTTCCGTCACCATTGACATCTTGAAACCGCATGTCTCCCGGTCGCAGCTGGTTGGTTATTGCAGTATAATTCAATTGCTCTGAGGCGATTTGCTCTTGTGTGCCAAATACTCCGTCATATAGATAAACTGGAGGTGGTGTATTCATGGGCAAACCGGTGGATCGCTGCCATTCCGGCGCTCCCGGAGGCTCATCCCAGAAAAGGATTTTGTTGTACGCATAGCCACCATTGGTGCTGATGCTGTATTTTAAGTCTCCTTTTTGACCTCTATAACCAATGTTGAAATCAAACCCTTGATTTTCTACTTCACCAATGTTTTCGGCAGGCAATAAGGCAGCCAATCCACTGGATTGGGGGACGGAAGCATCCTTTCTCCATAGGATATTCGTTCTTTTATTATAGAAATAATCCAGTTCAAAGAAAATTTTACCCTCTAACAAGGAACCTTCTACCCCGATGTTGGAGTTGTTCGCAACTTCCCAGGTAATGGCATTATTGGGTACCCGGGTTTCGAACAGCGTTTTGGCTTCTGTGTTTTGCAAAATGTGGCTTCTAAACGCATAAGTAGACAGGAATTGAAACTCTTGTAATTGTCCTCCAAAAAAGATCTGATCGTTACCCATTTGACCCCATGAACCCCTTATCTTGAAGAAATCCATGACGGGCACATTGTTTTTCCAGAATTCTTCTTCGGAAACAACCCAACCTCCCATGACACCAGGGAAGAATCCAAACCGGGTTTGCTCAGGGAAAATATACGATCCGTCATTTCTCCACAAGAATTCAAAGAGGTATTTCTCCTTATAGTTGTAAGCAACCCTACCGAAGTAGTTGAGTCGGGCTCTTTCAAATCCGCTTCCACCATTGTCTTTTTCAGCATCCCCGCCGGCAAACATCTGATCGATGGCAGGAGAGATAAAGAACCTTCTGTAGGCAAAGAAATCATCCCCATCAACCGTTTCTTTATTGACACCTGCCAATATGTTGAACTGATGATCCTTGATTTTCTTTTCGTAAGTAAAGACACCTCCCAACAGGATGTTCAGCTGGTTGTTGTTACTTTGTCTTAAACGCGGCTCGGCAGGACCTCTTTCACTGGCAACTAAAATAGGAGTAGTTCCATCGGCTTCAAAACCACTTCCCCGCTGATACAGGATCCAAGGCGTTTCCCATCTTTTGTTGAATCGACTCAACTTATCCACTGAAGCTGTACCTTGAAATTTCAATCCTTCTACCCACGGAATTTTGACATTCAAAACACCGTTGGTCTGGAAATAATCCCGGGTATCCCTATCGTATCCGGTTGCGTCGGTGGTGATTACCACGGGGTTTTCACCGTTTTCGATGTCCGGTCCCGGTCTGCCGTCAGGCCAATAGGCTGGCTCGTGTGGTTTACCCCGCATCTGCATTCTGAAGATGGCTCCAGCCGATCTTGTGGGGAAAAATCTGGCTTCTTGCCTTGCTAATACACCTATCTGAAGGTCGATAAATTCATTGACCTTGGCATCCACGTTTAGCCGCATGTCATATTGCTTAAAGCCTGTCGCCGAATTTACGTAGTAGGCGTCTTGATTTTGATAGCCTAAGGAAGCCAAATAACGTATGTCTTCATTTCCACCGTTTAGCTGCAGGTTGTGGCGGGTCTGGGGAGACCAAGCTTTAAGGGTTTCGCCATACCAGTCGGTATTGGGGAAGTTCCAAGGATCAGTGCCAGCACGGTGCATTTCCAAAGCATTGGGGCTGAAAGGTGCGGTTCTTACCTGACCGTTCGGACGGGTGTAACTACCCGTTGCCCGATAGGCATCTGTGGCAGCACGCCATTCACCTACCGGTAATTGATATACGTTCAGGTCATTGAGCATCTCTCCGTATTGTGCCGCATCGGCCAATTTGGGGATTACAGTCGGTTGGGCAAATCCTTGGTTGAATTGGTAGCTTAACTCAGGTTTTCCTGATTTGCCCCTTTTAGTGGTT
>JBBQXZ010000356.1:0-4741 GCA_038209145.1 Cytophagales bacterium
ACAATTCATGCCATGTTCCCTTAAATTCGGGCATCCCTTCGGAAAAAAGGATTGTTTCGGTGTTGAATACCAAAAACAAATCTTGGTAGTTCAATTGTTCGTTGGATAATCCATGGTTGAAGATCGTCTTCATTATAAAAATACAGTCTGATTTCCTCTGGATCTAATGGCTAGATTTTCAGAAGAGTAATCAAATTAAGTAGTTAATAAATTGCCGATATAAATATAAAAAAAAATAACAGCTATTTTCAATTAATAGATTTAATCCGCTTTTTTATTTAGAAAATATCGTCATTTTTCATTTTAATTATAAAAAAGAAAAGTTTACATTAAAGTTTCTCCCTTAGATCCCCTACTTCCATATGCTTAATCACTTCGTTATTGATGACAGCTACAGGTCCCGACTTACAAAAATCCATGCATTTAGTCTTCACTACCTTCCATTTACCCTTGTGCGGATCAGTTTTTATCAGCTGATCAATTTCTTTGAGTAAAGTCTTGCACCCGTTTTTCTTACAATCAGAACCGGTACAAACGAAAATAAACTTTCGATAAGTTGCCATTTTCAGCTACCAATTAAATACCACTTGCATCAACAATCCGGATAAATAAGCCCCATACGTACCCAAAGCATACCCAAAAACTGCCAAGAGTACCCCTACCGGTGCCAAGGCCGGATTAAACGCCGAGGCCACGATTGGCGCCGATGCCGCTCCTCCCACATTTGCCTGGGAACCCACTGCCACGAAGAAAAAGGGGGCTTTGATCAAATAGGCAATCCCCAACATAATGATCACATGAATCAACATCCATACCATCCCTATCAGAAAGAAAAGGGGATTTTCCAAGACGGAATATAAATCCATCTGCATGCCGATAGTGGCTACCAATACATACAACAGAACACTTCCCAACCGGGAGGCCCCCGCCCCTTCCAATTTCCTGACTTTGGTAAAGGATAAAATGAGGCCTCCTGTAGTCGCCACAATTACAATCCAAAAGAAAGTATTGTCCAAGGAATACTGAACAAGCTGGGGATAATTAATCCGGATATATGGCGCAATGGCATCGCCTGTCAAATGTGCTATTCCTGTAACAACAAAACCGACTCCCAAAATAGCCATGGTATCCCCTAGCGTTGGAATCTTTATCAATCCTTTTCTATAGTTTTCTACCTTTTCTTGCAATTCTTTAATGGCACTGCTGTCGGCCTTGAAATACCGGTCTATTATTTCCGGCTTGGCTGCCCAATATAAAAGTACCGCCATCCAAATATTGGCAACGATCACATCCACGGCTATCATTTGACTGAAAAGTGCCGGGCTGGCACCAAAAACTTCCAACATGGAAGTCTGGTTGGCACTACCTCCTATCCAACTCCCGGCTATGGTGGCCAACCCCCTCCATATCTCATCGCCACCTGCCCCATCCATGATACTGGGTACAAAAAATGAAACAATCAACAAGGCAATAGGGCCTCCCAAAACGATGCCTATGGATCCTGATAAAAACATAATCAGTGCCTTTGGACCCAATTTAAGAATACTTTTCAGATCAACGCTCAGTGTCAGCAAAACCAGAGAAGTTGGCAATAAATACCTGGAAGCCATAAAGTACAACGAAGAGCTTTCGCCCGAAATAACGCCAAAAGTATTGAGTATTGACGGAATGAAATAGCACAGCAATACGGTGGGCACCACCCGGTAAATTTTCTTAAAAATGGGATGGTCACTTGCTGACGTATAAAACACCAACCCTAAAATGCCCATAAGTAGGCCTAAAACGACTGCGTCATTTTCAATAAAAGGTACATCTCCTTCCATACTTTCTCTGCCTGTCTAGTTAAAATCGTGCTCCCATACATGGAGCAATTCACTTAAAATCATAGCGGTGGCGCCCCAAACCACCTCATTGTCGATGTCAAAATAAGGAGCTGATAAATGGTGATCCTTTCGCAGGATTATATCCTTTCGCTTACGGGTGGATCGGTCAATCAGATGGGCAAAACTACAGGTAATCACCCTGTCTACTTCCCTGGGATCTGGGATAAATGTGGGTTTGTTTTCCACATACCCAATGAAAGGTTCTACCAAGTAATTACTCGGGGGTATATAAAGCGTTGATAGTCGGCCGAGTATTTTTATGCTTTCCACCTGTACCCCAATTTCTTCCTCCGTTTCTCTTTGAGCGGTATATTCCAAGGAGGCATCGGAGGGTTCCCATTTTCCACCGGGAAGTGATATCTGTCCCGCATGAGTCCCCTCATAAATTGACCGCTTGATAAAAGGCACCATACAGCCAACAGCGTCTGGATATAAAAGCAGCAATACCGCTCCTTTTCTCGCATTTGGCAAGTCCAAAACAGAAAATCGATCCTCATCTATGGGCAGGGGAGACATGGATAATTGACCTGCTTTACCCGGTAGGGGCCGCTTCAAGGCCTCAGACAAATACTTTAGTACGGTATCAAACTTCATGGCCCAAAATTTAAAGCAGAAAGCTTGGCTTTCAGATAGCCAAATCGGTCATAAGCTGAAATCACGAAGTCACTTTCATACAACTGATAAGTAGCATCTTCGATATTCAACAGCCAAGCCATGGGAGAAAATCCGGCCTCATTTTCAAAGTAACCCACCACCAACAGGTGAACGGCATCAATCCAAACGGCATCTTCAAACAATCCCGAAGGACCCATAAATAAGAGACGCTCGCGCATGCCGTTTTCACGGTAAAAAATAACTTCCGCATCCGGCTCAAACGATACACGCGATGCATCGTCTATGTGAATTTTGTAGTGATAGATGTCTACCGTCCCCAAATTGTCGGGATGATGGAGCTGAAAATCGGCAAGAGGATGTTTTCCTGCTACAATAGGATTAACTTCGGGTCTTTCGAGCAGCTCCAGCTTCAGGTCTGCAATTTGCCTGAATGAGGATAGGCCCTCAGGCATACCTGAGCCCGTCCAATGGGCGGCCCATGGCCCCATCATTTTCAAACCTCTTTCAAAAAGGGATGCTTTAATCTCTGCCGCAGTTGGTTCGTTTATTTCAGTTTTCACTTCTTCCACTCGCCCTGAACAGGCAACTGCCAACCCTATAAAAAAAACAGCCCCGGCTATCTTACAGAGCTGCCGTAATAGTATCTTTTGAAACATGCCTTCTTGCTATCAGCGTGTCAAATTAAACAAAAAAAATCGGTTGGTAAAATCAGCATCCTTTACATTGCACCTCATTGGTGTTGGTCGAAACAAGTTGGAAAAAGACAAGGTTTGTCAATTTAAATAATTATACCGTATTCACGGACCTGAATTGTCATCAAGTTTTATTACATTATCTTTGAAACCAAGGTCTTACAAAAAAAGGTCTGGACACGGTCCAAACCTTTTTTACTTATCAAACCTATTAAACCTATTGGGTATTATTCAAAAGATGAATAAACTTGAGGGAATTTAAGCATAAATTCTTTTATTCCAAAAATTCAAAAAATAACGTGAACTTTTTATTACGAAAAATCATAGACTTCATATCCCCATATGGCCAAAAAAAATCTCCATGATCAATACAAAAAATAACCCTATTGTAAACCAGGTGATTTGCGAAATTCAGGGTGGATTTGATGAATATATGCTCGCTTTTAACGCTATCTCTAGATTGGCCCCTCTCAATTTTACAGAGAGAAACTGGAATGAGCTCCAAATAAACCACAAAAAAAGACTTCGGCTCTACAAAGATCACCTGAAAATTATCATCAACTCATGCAAAAAATTATTGAAGGAAAATAACACTGATCGATATCTTTGGAAAGAAATAAAAGCGGGGTATAGCACATTAATTTCCCAGCGGCCCGATGGAGAGCTGGCAGAATCCTTTTATAACTCAGTTTTCAGGAAGACCTATCCTGGCACATCCGTCGATGAAGAATTGATGTTTGTTTATCCAGGGATACAAAGGGCTCCGGCGGTACCTGATTCCTCGCTTTTTTATATCTATCCCGGACATTGGGAATTGAAGCGGATTTTTGAAAAAATGCTGGAAGATTTTGACTTTGGGGTGCCTTATTGGCAAAAAGAAAAAGATATTGAGTTTTTGGTAACCGGTGTTCAAGAGATTATTTTGACCCGATATGCTTCCTCTACGGAGACCACCATTCAAGTATTGAGGACTGTCTTCTATAGAAATAAAGCAGCTTATCTGATTGGAAGGACCTATATCGGGGAAAAGTGGATGCCCTTTTTAATTCCATTTGTCCACAACAAAAAAGGGGTATTTGCTGACACACTGATCTTCAATCCGGATATCATGAGTAGTATTTTTTCGTATACGAGGTCCTATTTCATGGCTGAGATCAAAGTCCCCGCGCAGGTTGTGTGCTTCCTGAATTCAATCATCAGAAACAAAAGGCCCCACGAATTATATAATGCCATAGGGTTTAATAAGCATGGAAAAACGGAATTTTATAGGGATTTTTTGGCCCATTTGTCCCAAAGTGACGATAAGTTTGAAATAGCTCAAGGAATCAAAGGGATGGTGATGAGCGTATTCACCCTTCCTTCTTACAATATCGTATTCAAACTGATAAAGGATCACTTCGATCCGCCAAAAAACATGACCCGCCAACAGGTAAGGGAAAAATACAAATTGGTATCTCTCCACGATCGGGTAGGAAGAATGGCCGACACCCATGAATTTGAATATTTCAATCTGCCCCTGCACCGAATCCATCCGGACTTGTTGAAGGAACT
>JBBQXZ010000357.1:0-4737 GCA_038209145.1 Cytophagales bacterium
AGCCCATTGTCAATCAATCCCAGAAAAGAAGGGCTGTCCCCTTCTTTCATGCCGTTGGTTCCGTGGCCATGAAGTTGGTATTTATCACTAAGGGGACCATTGCCGTGAATGTTGGACCGGACCCAATCCCCATCCTGCATGCTGAGATCTCCCGTCATATACATCCCTCTAAAAGCAGACAACTCCCTGACTCCGGCACTACCCCGCCAGGCAAAACCATTGGCGATAAACCGGATCTGTTTGAAATTTTGGAGGATCCAGTCCCTGTGACGGTCCTGATCACCTATGGCATGCACTTGGATTTTGCCGCAAAATTTATCCAAGTCAGCTTCATTTCTACTTGCCTTTATGTTCCACAAGGCCTGGGCAAGTTCCCTCAATCCTCCCCAAACCGGGATATGCACCGTTTCAGTGGATTGATCTACCACCTGTATCAGGTAATCCGAAGCTTGGGTATCAAAACCTTCTCCAATATCCCCTTGGTTTCCCTGTCCTACTTTGATGATGGATTCCAGGTAATCTGGCGTAGGGAATTCGTTGGAATGCAGTAGCAGGTTGGGAAAAACTTCCCGATAGGCCTGTAAATGTGCATGAATCAGTTCCGGTTTGGTATCTTGACCATGTCCGAGTCTACTGGTGGCACAGAGTGCTTTTATATCAAAATGATCGGCATAATAAAGAAACCTCGTCAAGCTCTGCTCATCATCCATATCCCCTCCTATATCCGTGAGAACGAATATTTGAGGCCTTTTTTGTCCAAAAATGGACCCTAATCCCACAAGGAAAAAAATCCCAGCACCTAATATTACCTGCTTTGCCATCATTTATTCTAGTTCTGTTTTCAAAATTTTCAACCTGCTATTTATTCAAAAACCAAAATCCAACCGCTCAGGATCATCCTTACCATTGAAATTTTGGGAATTTTAATTCCTCTCAATATAAAAAGGTTTTTGCCATTGCCTATTTGTATTTGATTGATTTTATAAAAAGAATTTTACAAAGGTACTTTGATTTATTCTTTTACTTTTCTCCCACTCCAATGTAAAATCTTCCAGATTGGAAGATAAAAAGAAGCACCATCAAACTAAATATTTTATGAGAATCAATTCTTCATATCCGTATAATTTCAAATATCCAAAATTGGTATTCCACCGCTATGGCAAAATCTGATTCATAAGGTGCATTAAATTCATAATTTCCTTTATCTTTAAATTTCAGATCAATTTCTTTGTACTTTTTTTTGGTATCCACCGCCACTACTTTCTTTGGTTTTCCAGCAAACCCATATGCAGTTTATCATTTTCATTATCTGTTTTATTGGAGAAATCGCCACTGGTAATATAAGGGAATCTGCCAAAACAACTGTTATCCTGCCCCCTGATAATAGGTGTCTATCACTCTTGCTTTAAATCCTTATATACTCAAAGTGATGATTTTTATGAGAAAAAAGTAATCGTCCCGGTTATATCCCCCACTTTATCCAACAAAATGAATTAAAATTTGGTAAAATGAATGGACGGGTTTGTAAATTTATTTACCTGGATCTTTACAAAAATTTCAACTTTTCCGCAAAGGTTTGGAAAGACATGGCAAATTAACTCTTCATTAATCATATATTTAATTTTCGAAACTTGAGGTAAAACTAACTCAACAACTTAATATGCAAAAAACAACTAATTCCCGAAGAAAATTTTTGAAGACGGCAGCCTTGACTTCCGGCATCTCATCGATGGGAGTCGTGTCTGTAAACAGCCAACCCCTTCCCATCCCAAGCGTTCAGGAAAAACTACCCCGGGAAGTCTGGGTGGCCGGTATATCGCAGGAAGATATCTATGTGGAGACCGCCGAAGACATGTTTGATCGGATTTTTGCACTAATGGATAAGGTATTGGTAAACAAACCGGACATTATTTGCTTACCGGAGGTTTTTCATACCTCCAACGTTAATAAAACATATACCCTTCAGGAGAAATTGGCCCTTTCCAACAACGTGCTGGGTAGCATGTCCGCTTTTGCCAAAAAGAACCGTTGTTATCTGGTGGTTGCGGTTAACACGGAGGAGAATGGCAGCATATTTAATTCGGCCGTCTTATTGGACAGAGAGGGAACACGGGTTGGTGAGTACCGAAAGATCCACTTGACCGAAAATGAAATTGATAACGGGCTCACCCCGGGACCGCTTGATCCGCCGGTGTTCCAGACGGATTTCGGCAAAGTCGGCATGCAGATCTGCTTTGATGTGATGTGGGATGATGGGTGGCAAAAGCTAAAGGATAAAGAAGCTGAAATTGTTTTTTGGCCATCCGCCTATGGAGGTGGTCAGAGCCTTCAGGCAAAAGCCCTACAACACAGGTATGTCCTTGCCACCAGTACACGAAAAGGGAGTTCCAAACTCTGGGATATTACCGGCAGGGAATTGGCACAAACCGGGTTTTGGGAAAAAAATTGGTATTGCGCTCCTGTTAACCTCGAAAAGTCATTTTTACATACCTGGCCTTTTGTGCAACATTTTGATAAGATCAAGGAAAAATATGGGAGAAAAATACGAATAACTAATTTTCATGAAGAGGAATGGTCAGTCATAGAAAGTCTTTCACCTGACATCCTCATTGCCGATATCCTGAAAGAATTCAACCTGAAAACCTATGATCAACACCGGCACGATTCTGAAATAGCCCAGATCAAGGCAAGAAATTCGCAGGTTTTGAAGAAAAGTTAACCGATTTTCCCTTTTGAAACGGTTCAAAAGATTGGGATTTTCATGGTCTCCCCATCTTTAAGGGCGGACTGGTGGGCTACTATTCCGGGCACGGTATAGGCCAAGGCTTCGTGGATATCCACCATCGGTTTTCTTTCGTTCACGATCGCATCTATAAATTCATGGGTTATGAACGTATGGGAACCGTCATGCCCGCTGTTGTGTCTGAGCATTTCTGGAAGCAGGTCAGAATTCCACCATTCAGGCTGTTCGTAGTTCTCCTTTACCGCCTGCTTGTAAAGAAACCCGGCATCGTCTCTGCCCAGCTCTTCGGAGCCATTGATTTTGATCTCACCCAGTCCGTTGGGGTCTTTGCCATAGAAACTCATTTTGCTACCATGCCATTCTCCACGCTCGGTTCCCATCAATGCTCCCCTCCAGCAGATGGATATTCGACTGGCATTTCCCTTGTTTGTTCTGAATAAAGCGGTTTCATTCCAAAACGGATTGTTATATGGATTGCCCTTTAAAGCCTCACTCTGATCCCCCCATCCCAAGCAACTAACACTTGTCATCCGCTCACTCGTAACGGAAATGGGATAGGCTGTGCAGTGGGTAGGATACAACATGGGAGGCAATCCAAATCTCCAAGTAGGTTTGCCGCCTTCATAATATAATACTTCCAAACCAGGGTGGTGATATTCCGCTTCCGTTCGGAATATTTCACCGAAATCCCCATTTTCATAAAACTTCCTGGCAGAAATTACTACCTGGTGAAAGGTACTTGTCTCTGCCATCATATAGGTCAACCCAGATGCTTTTACAGCTTGGAAAAGCCTATCGCTTTCCTCCATGCTCAACGCTGCGGGTACCGCACATAGGACATGCTTTTCAGCGGCAAGGCAGGCTATGACGTGGTCCACGTGATCCGGTGCCGGGGTGGCCACAAAAACAGCTTCAACCTTGGGATCCTTTAACAAAGTTTCTAGAGAGTCATAACTTTTGGAACAGTTATATACTTCCATCAGTTTTTCCCTTCTGTCTTTCCTCAAGTCACTTACGGCTTCTACCACACAATTGGGGTGCTCATGGAAATAAAAACTGGCACCGAATCTACCTCCTACCACTCCCACACGCACTTTTCGGTCGCTCTTGGGCGTACCCGCAAATGCAAACCTTGGATGGATAAGGAGGGAAGAACTTAAAAGTCCGGCAGTTTTGAGAAATTGTCTCCGGGAAGTTTGAGATGGATCGGACATAGGAATTAAAGGAAATAATTGACTTGCTCAAAAATAACGACAAATTTTATTATTTCTAATAAAATAAGTAATATTGGTTGTCAGTACAAAAAATAGCTAAATAATATTTTCGGTAAACCCATAAAACTCTTCCATATGACCCCACCTCCTATTGACCGCCGCCATTTTATCAAAGGTTCCACAGCCTTACTAGCACTTACCAGTTTTGGAGCAAGCGGAATACAGGTTCCAAAGCCGGCAAAACCCTACCGGGTAGGGCTGATCGGAGCGGGATGGTATGGAAAAAGTGATTTGTTTCGGTTGATCCAAGTAGCCTCAGTAGAAGTAATTGCACTCTGTGACCCGGACCGCAACAAGCTGACTGAGGCTGCCAAACTTGTCAGTGAAAGACAGAAATCCGGTAAGACCCCCCAATTGTATGCGGATTACCGAAAAATGTTGGAGGAAAATAAGTTGGATATTGTGGTGATAGGGAGCCCCGACCATTGGCATGCCTTACAAGCCATTGATGCCCTCAAAGCGGGCGCCCATGTATATGTGCAAAAGCCCATCAGCGTGGATATATTGGAGGGAGAGGCCATGGTGGCCGCAGCCCGCAAATATAACAAGGTGGTGCAGGTGGGCACCCAACGCAAAAGCACCCCCCACCTGATCGAGGCCAAAAAGAAATTTGTGGATTCCGGCTTGCTGGGCAAAATCTCCCACGTGGACATGTGCTGTTATTACCACATGCGGGCAAACGGGGATCCGGCTGTGGAGTCGGTACCGGATTTTTTCGAT
>JBBQXZ010000358.1:0-4719 GCA_038209145.1 Cytophagales bacterium
ACCATAAGCGCTCTGGGCTCTTCCATTAAAGCATCCTCACAAGAAACAAGAATTAAACCTATAATCCCTATATATATTATATTTCTTATCTTTTTCATCTTTTATTTTTTTACGCTATTTAAAAACCAATCCTTGCTCCAATTGTAAAGGATTTCATTGCAGGGTAACCTGCATAATCTATTCCCTGGTGCAATGAGTTTGCCCCCCCCCTGGTGTTCACATCAGGATCCAACCAAGAGTATTTTGTGAGGGTTAACAGGTTTTGTCCACTGAAATAAATTTGCGCATTTTTCATTCCTGTCCATTTTTCGACTGGAATATTATATCCCAATTCAATATTACGAAGCCTGACAAAGGATCCATCCTCCACATACCTGTCTGAAAACAAAAACCTGTTGTTGGTGGAGGGTATGGGATATTTTGCGTCGGTATTTTCCGGAGTCCAATGGTTATTCAGTACCTCTTTTAATTTATTGGTGCCATTGGTCTGGTCCATGGTATAGGCAACAGCACTCATATTAATGATGTTATTTCCTTGGGTTCCAGTAAGGAAAACGGAAAAGGTGAAATCTTTGAACGTCATCCTGGAATTTAACCCAAAGATATAATTTGGGTTGGGATCACCTATCTGTACCTTGTCTCTAGCGTCAATTACACCATCATTATTTTGATCGACATATTGAAGAAACCCATTTTCAGTATATTCATCCGCCTCAACATACCCAAACATAATTCCTAATGGCTCACCTTCTCTATAGGTATTGGCAAAATCGGTAAACATGATCATCTGCAACAGACCTGACAGAATATCCTGGCCACCATAAAGGTCCAGAACCTTGGGTCGGTTGAACGAAATATTGGCATCCACATCCCAATTGAAATTTTTTCTTTCAAAAAGACTGGCGTTGACCTGGAACTCAATTCCTTTATTGCTGATCCTGCCTATGTTACGGAGAGAGTTGGTATACCCGGTAGAACGTGCCAATTGAACGGCATTGAGCAGATCACTGGTTTCCTTTATATAATAATCCGTTGTCAATTGCAATTTTCCCTGTAAAAAACTCAGTTCCAGGCCGAAATTTACCTGTTCCGTGGTTTCCCATTGAAGATCGGAAGCAAGCCTTACAGAAGGTGCCATTGTGGTGTAAAGGGAACTGCCAAATACGGTAGTACCTGGAAAAAGCTGATTCATAGTGGCATAAGGGCTAATTGCCTGGCTTCCAGCCTTGCCCCAACTGGTCCTTAATCTTAAGTCATTAAGAATGTCCTTATTTACATTAAAAAAATTTTCCTCTGACAATCTCCAGGAAAATGCAGCCGATGGAAAATACCCCCATTTATTGCCAGGGGAATAGACAGAAGATCCATCCGCCCGGTAACTTATGGTAAATAAGTAGCGGTTATCAAATGTATAATTTAATCTACCCAAACCAGAAAGCAATGTAGACTGGGCGTATCCTGATCCTGGAATGGATGGAATGGCCGCAGTGGCAAGGTTGTGGGTTTGTGTAACATCACTTAAAAAATTCCTTCCTCCACCGGCTAAAGTAGTGGTCAAAAAATTCTGGTAAGTGAAGCCTGCAACCGCAGACACACTGTGTTTCACTCCAATGGTCTTGTTATAGCTTAAGATATTTTCATTCAATAAACTTGTAAATTCACTTACATTTACAGATGCCACACCATCGGGAACATTTTGGAAATTCTTTGTCTGATAAAAATCTGTCCGTGAATTGATACTCTCTATTCCCCCGGAAATTTTTAATTCCAGACCATCCATGATTTTGTAGTAAGCTGCCAAATTCCCCAAAACGTTGTTTTCCCCAAGTACATTACTTGTTTCGTTGATGAAATTCAATGGATTCCATAATGCCTCAGAAACCCTGGAGTCTCTAAGAACCGGTTCAAGATAGGAACCGTCTTCTTCATAAACACCCAAATAATTGGGAATACCATATGCCCTACCAATTAATGAAGTGCCAAACCTCCCCTGTTCGGAAAGTTGACGCGCACTCTTGTTTTTTGAAAGCGTCATCGTTGTTTCAAAGGAAAATTTACTGTTGATATCATGGCGAATATTCGCATTAAATGAATATCGCTTAAAATCACTGTTATTGATTATTCCCTGTTGGTCAAATAAACCTCCGGTAATGGAAAATTTGGTTTTTTCCGTCCCCCCACTTACATTGATGGAATGGTTTTGCATGGGTGCAGTCTGGAAAACGACATCCTACCAGTTGGTTCCTTCTCCCATAGTGGCAAATTCATCCAGTTGTTGTTGCGTAAACCGGTCGCCTCTGTTCATGTTATTGTCTAATCGGTTAAAATATATGCCAAATTCCAAAGGATTCATCATCTCCATTTCTTTTATCACGCTTTGAAACCCATAGTTCGATTCAATATTAATACTTGTTTCGCCTACCCGACCTCTCTTAGTGGTAATCAAGACCACGCCATTGGAGGCCCTTGAACCGTAAATGGCAACGGCTGAAGCATCTTTAAGAATTTCAATACTTTCTATACTGGAGTTATTGATTGACAATGGATTACTAACCGGAAAACCATCCACCACATACAATGGCTCATTATTGCCAACAATGGAATTTGTACCCCTAATCCGAACACTGATTGGGGCGCCCGGTCTTCCATTATTTTGTTTTACCTGGATACCGGAGGCCCTTCCAGCTATGGCCTGCATCACATTAGCAGAAGCAAATTCATTAATTTTATCACTAGATACAGATGCTACAGCTCCGGTTATATCTGATTTTCTCACTGTTCCATACCCGACCACTACAAATTCATCCAGAGATGATATCTCTTCTGAAAGGGTAACATTAATTACATTTTGCGTTCCTACCCGAACCCTTTGCGTATTGAAACCTATAAAAGAGAAGATTATTGTGGCGCCGTCAGGAACTGAAATAGCATATTTCCCATCAATATCCGTGACTGTTCCTAAGATAGATCCCTCCACGGAGAGGGTAACCCCTGGAATTGCTTCCCCTTTTTGATCCACTACTGTCCCGCTTATTGCGATGTCCACTTCACTTTTAAAATTCTTTCCATTACTTAGGGCATTTGGATTGGCTTTTTCAAAATTAGCTCCATCGAGGTAGTTATAATTTATCAAGACTGTTTCAAAAACAGGTACTTCGATTTCCCTTGCCATGGAGAAAAAAGGGATAGACATCAGGCAGAAGATATAAATTGAGGATTTTTCAATTCCAAATGGAATAGGATGTACTCTTTTTTTCATAATGAGATAACTTTAGAGTTGAAACTTAAATTTTAGAAAATAGGATTGTTAAACATCCTGAAGAATGATTTAACAAACCGTAGCTTTTCGGGAAGTTGTTATTGAAAAGGATTTTACTATTTTTTAATTTTAGGAAATTTACTTACTTTAAAATTTCATTTCTTCTATTATATTTTACTTTTTCAATACTATTTTTCAAAATCAAATCCCATCAAGTTTTATTTTATTCTTAATAGAAATACTTTCCTGAATATAGCACTATACAATAACCATTGAAAATAGTAACAGGTTGAATTGAGGGTTAAAGTCTGATTACAAAAAATCTGGAATCTTATTCTTGAATTGATTCAAATGACCTTATATAGTCGGACAAGGGAAAAAAAATAGGATATTGCAAATTTTAAAAGATTTGGGTGAATAAACAGTTCCATTGCTTCCCTGTCCATTTCCATTACTGTCTTTGGACCAGGGAAGCGCTTGAACCTGCTTACCTTTTTCTTTCATTTTCCTTCGCAATGTTGATGAGCGGAAAATGAAATATGTTTCAATATAGGGATACGGAATTTATAATTCCTGAAGATAAATATTTTTCCAACTTACTTTTATGCCCCCTCCGCTATGGATCTGCAAAGCAATCAATCCAATCGCCTCTTCAATTTTTTCATCCTCAAAATCAACCATTTGGATACCGTTTAACCAGGTGGTTACCTTTCCCCCAACTACTTTGATCTTCAATTTGTTCCAGGACCCCATTTTAAGGTACTTGTCCTTTGCAGGGTCAGGCTTAACTAACCAGCCCCTTCCTGAGGATTCGTATACACCCCCTGAAAAAAGACCGGGAGGGGCAACTTCCACCTGCCAGCCCTTGATATTGGTACCATCGATGGAAGACCTGAAAAACACACCACTGTTACCGTCCGCCTCTTGCTTGAATTCCAATGTCAACTCAAAGTCTTTATACTTTTTTTCTGTAGCAAGATATCCATATTCTTTCTTTGGTCCGCTTTCACAGATCAATTCCCCCTTCTCCACATACCATTTTTCAGAACCATGAACCGTCCAACCGGATAAATCTTTTCCATTAAAAAGCGATTTGCCTTTATCTGATCTGCCAGCATAATGGAAGCCGCTTAGCATGAGAGCTGCCATGGCAACCATCAACGATATTGCTTTTATCTTTTTCATATTTATTTTTTAGCTTAATATTTCTTTTCGGTGTATTTTATGGGCAGGAATGATCCTTTTATTTTAGCCTTAGTCTAATAGTTTGACAAAAACTGACCAATTCTTAGGATCTCCCCGATTATTTATTTTTGGGAAATAGGGCTCAGTTCAACCTTTCGCACCAACATTTCCGCCCCTTCGGATTGGATCTGGATTTTGCCTCTTCTTGGTTTTACTTCCAACGCCCTGTTTACCAAAACACCGTTCAGATAGATGGTAATCTCTCCATCCAATAC
>JBBQXZ010000359.1:0-4716 GCA_038209145.1 Cytophagales bacterium
GACCTGGTCAATGCTTACCGAAGGATAAAACCGCTAACCAAGGTGCCGATGAAATTTACGATCACCGGACCACATATGCTTTGCAAAACCTTGTTGGATTACCATTACAAAGATCTACCCGCCCTTGCCCATGCCATTGCAGGTGTATTGGCCAACCAAATTAAAGAAATCGATGCAGAGGTGGTTCAAATTGACGAAGCCAATCTCCCAGGATCACCGGAGGAGTGGGAATGGGCTTCAAGTGCCATCAACCTAATATTGGATGCTGTGCCAAATACGCCCGCTGTTCACCTATGTTTTGGCAACTATGGTGGCCAAAAGGTGCAAGAGGGTACCTGGGAAAAACTGATTGCTTACTTGAATTCCCTGCATGCGGATCATGTGGTGCTCGAATTCGCCCATCGGGGTTACAGGGAACTGGAATATTTCAAAGATCTCCGACCTGATATAGGCATGGGGCTTGGCGTGGTAGACATCAAATCCACCGTGGTAGAGACCCCAGAACTGATTGCCCAAAGACTGGAACATGCCGCTAAAGTCCTGGGAGAAGACCGGATCCGTTACATCCATCCCGATTGTGGTTTCTGGATGCTGAAGCGCTCCATTGCCAATGCCAAAATCAGGGCACTTACATTGGGAAGGGATTTGTTTGAAGGTAAAAATCAATAACCAATTTATATGCTGAATTCATTCACACCTTAAAAAATTTAGGGAGTATTGTTTTATGAAGGGAATAAAAATAACAAAGAGGGCTTTTAAAGCCCTCTTTGTTATTTTATGAGAAGTAAACCTAAGGCAAAACTGACTTGAAGAAAATAAGTAATTCAATTTAACAGTCAAAAAAAATTGCTTTACTTTCAATTCCTAAGTTGATAATGGCCACAGGAGTTTGTTTTATACCTCAAACCCTTTCCTGTAGGTTCTGCCGACAAACTGGTTGGCTTCTTCCAGGTTGGTGATTCGCATGTTTTCTCCATCCCAAAGCATTTTTTTGCGGGCGAAGAATTCATTCTGGCCTTTGCTGTTCTCCCTGCGGAGCATGTAGCTTCGGATCGCTAGATTACCCATCAGTACAGTTTCGGTCATTGGCCCCGCATAGTCAAATGAGGAGGTAAGTGCTTTATGTTCTTTGCTTTTGAAACCAGCCTTGCAGGCATCTACCCACAAGCGTTGATGCCCGTATTCGGGTTCATCGACACTGCCCACTTCAGGACCAAATTCCGTCGTACCGTCATTCAGATAAAGTTTGGGCATCATCGGCGAACTGTCGTTGATATTGGTGGAGATGATTCCTTTTTCACCGATTATCAGGACTCCGTTTGCACTGTTGGATCCGCCGATGTCGTGATCAGCAGGGATAATATCGGGATGTGCAGGACGTATACCGCCATCACTCCAGGTCATTTCTATTCGAGATTTGCTTTTGGGAGTGGCATCAAAATGAAGGGTAATAAATGAAGCAGCTGGACATCCTTCCGGATTGTAGTCTGCATTCCACATGCCGGAATACACTGCCCCCACACTGCATTCTGCATCTGTTGGGTATTTCAATCCCAGGGAACGGAATGGGATATCGATAAGGTGGCATCCCACATCACCCAAGGCACCAGTTCCATAATCCCACCAACCTCTCCAACTGAAGGGATGCATGTTGGGCGTGTAAGGTTTGGAAGGAGCTGGCCCCAACCAAAGGTCCCAGTCGAGGTCATTGGGCTTCTTACTTGCGGCAGACTCAGGCATTGAACCTCCTTGGGGCCAAACAGGACGGTTGGTCCATACCTGAACTTTGGCAATTTTCCCAAGTTTATCCGAATCGATCCACCCCTGAACCAGTTTATGCAAGGGATTTGAGCCTCCCTGATTTCCCATTTGAGTCACGACTTTTTCTTTTCTGGCCATTTCTGTAAGCAATCTGGCTTCCCTGATATTGTGGGTCATGGGTTTTTGCACATAGACATGCTTACCCCTCAGCATGGCATAAGCGGCAGCTGGGCCATGGACATGATCCGGGGTGGAGATGGTAACCGCGTCGATGTCTTTTTCCTTGTCCAACATCTCCCGGTAATCGGCATACAGTTTGGCATTGGGGAAGTTCGCCACAGACTTGGAAGCAGAACCTGAAAAATCAACGTCACAAAGGGCAACAACCCGTTCACGGCCATTTACAGAGGCATTTTTTATGTCGCTGGTACCTTTGCCACCGGCACCGATTGCCGCCAAGTTTAGCTGATCGCTGGGCGCCGTAAACCCAACCCCTCCAAGAACGTGACGGGGCACAATCATGATCGAAGAGGCAATAGCAGCATTTTTGATGAATTTTCTCCGGGAATTTCCTTCCGGCTGTTTTTGAGGTTCTTTCATGTTAATTGATTTCAATTTTTTCTATTTAGCCGTAAAGTATGAAAAAAATTTATTTTTTCCCAATTAATTCGATTGGGGTATTAATTGGAGGTTATTTTTGGTGAACTTTGACTTCGGGTGGCAACGGATACCATGATGAGATTTGAATTCATAATCGGTTTAAGCGGGGAATATTTGAGTTGGGAACATCTATAAAATTTTAAAAACACAATCCCTGAACAGGAATAAAAAAATTTCGTAAGTAAGCAACAATATGCGGTTGTGTCCGTTACAAGTAGAAATCAAATTGTTTTCGTTTCCAGTTTATGGAAACGGATAATTTGTTAAAAGTGATACTTTTAAAAATAAAAGCAAAATAATCGGCCTTAAGATTTTAACTAAAAGGGGTTAATTATACTAATGAGTATTATATTATATTAAAAAAACTGATTTTTCGATACTTATTTTCATGATTTTGCTTATATTTGCCTACAAAAAATTTCGTAATTTTATAAATATTAAAGATATTAACATTGCGTAAATTATATTGAAACGATTATTTATTTAAACATAAAACCAGATTATTGCCAACAACATGATTAATACTAAATTGATTCTCAAACCAAAATCTGGACTGGGGAATAGAATTAGGGCAGTTTCATCATTCATTTATATGAAAAATCTGATAAATGCTGAACTTCAGGTTATTTGGAAACCGGATAATTCCCTAAATGCCAATTTTCATGATATTTTCAATGATAATCCAAATTTTACACTTTTAGAATCTAGCTTAAAATACAATTTATTTTTAACCAAAAATAAATTAGTAAACAATAACTATTGGGTTGTTCGAACCATAGTTTCGAGTTATAATAATATTATTAAGAATTTATTGGGTTTAGACGTATTACTTCTTGAAGATGACATTAGTAAAAATAAACTAGAATCTGTAATTCAAATTTGTAAAGAAAATAAAAAAATTTTAATTATTTCAGGGGGTGATATTTTAGAGTATAAGGAAGGGGTACAATCTTTTGAGCCATGTGGGGAAATTAAATCCATAATAGATAATGAGGTAGCTAAATTTAAAAAACATATGATAGGTATTCATATTCGAAGAACTGATCATGCTATTTCAATTCAAAATAGCCCCCTTTATTTGTATGAAAATAAAATTATTGAATACATGAAAAAGAATACAGATGTTGGTTTTTTTCTAGCAACAGATGACCCGGAAATTGAATCTTTTTTTAAAGAAAAATTTGACGGAATTGTTTTCACTTATAATAAAACCTTTGGAAGGGACACCAAAGAGGGGATCGTGGATGCGGTAGTTGATCTATTTCTTTTGTCAAAAACAGAGAAAATATATGGATCTTATTGGAGTTCCTATTCAGAAATGGCTTCATTATTAGGTGATATAGAATTGAAAGTTCTTCATTTATAATTTTATTTATAATTCAAAAGCATCACCTTTTTTTATGTCTTGGTTAAATATCATACAAATCAGTTTCGTTGAAAATATCGGTTGTTATATAAAAAATCCGGCTTAGACGGAATTCCTATTTCATTTTATTTTTAGCAATTCACTTGAACTCTTAAATCTTGAAAATAAATTTCATTTAATAATACTTACTTTATTGGAGAGAAATTTGCTAAATGTTTTACTTCACATAAAGTATGGAGTTTATAGAGGCCGAATAACATATTGATAAATTTAAAAGTACATTTACTCAATTGGAAAACACAAACTCTAATACTCATTTAAATCCAAATTATATTTACATTAAAGCTATACAGGAATCGTTTACCAGGAATTTATTGAAAAAATTAGTTTTAAATTCATTTATAAATTCCTTATCCAGGCAAAGACTTTCATCTTATTTTATTAATGATTTAGGTAAATCCAGAGTAAAAATCTCTAATGCTTTAATTTATCAATGAATTTACCCAATTCACTCATTAACTTATCTGAAACCTCTTTTATTCATTCCTCCCATATGTCTCAGTTTATACCAAAGAGTTGTATCGGCCAATTATGTTGGAAATTCGTAATTGAAAAATGCCGCATTAAATCTTAGTTAATTAATACTACTTTACTAAGTTAAGTTTTTTCATCGTTTTCGTAATGCCTGTCGATGTCCGCCTTTCTGTTTTTATGCCTGATTTTCATCTGCTCCAATCTTTTCTCAAAATCTCCGGGACTCCCGAACAACAGCACGATCATCAATATTCTCAGATCCCTGACACTCATCAGGGGGCAGTTTATACCGTTGGCGATCCTCTCGGTCATCATAAACAGTGAGGCCATGAAGACCAGGGAATGGTGGTGGTGCCAGCCATTCCACTTCCTTACCTGATAATCGGAAAGCCCAA
>JBBQXZ010000360.1:0-4683 GCA_038209145.1 Cytophagales bacterium
CGCAAAGGTTTGTGACTGATCCTTGGAGGTACATTGAAAACTTACCCCAAGTAACAGACCACCCCCTGCAAGCGAGCCAATCTTGAGGAATTCCCTTCGGGAAGGTATAAATATCTTGCTTGAATTTTCTACTGATTTGTATTTAAGAAAAGGAAATGAAGGCATCATGGTGGTTTGGGATTAAAGCGAAAAGATTATTTAGCAGCAGTGAGTATCGCCTCTTTGATGCGGTTGTAGGTGCCGCACCGGCAAAGGTTACCTGCCATGGCCTGTTCAATTTCATCCTCGGAAGGGATGGGATTGCTTTTCAGCAAGGCTGCCGCATTCATGATCTGCCCGGTTTGACAATAGCCGCACTGGGGGACAATATGTTCCATCCAAGCTTTCTGTAAGGGATGATCACCGTTTTCGGATAGTCCTTCGATGGTCGTGACAGTTTGTTCGCCCACCTGGGAAACCAGTAAGGTGCAGGATCTGACAGCCGCATCTCCAAGTAATACGGTACAGGCACCGCAGAGTGCCTGACCGCAGCCAAACTTTGTTCCTTTCATATCCAGCAGGTCCCGTATTACCCAAAGCAGCGGCATGTCTTCCTGCGCTTCTACCTGTTCTTGCCTGCCATTAATTGTAAGTTTGAAATTCGCCATAATTGAGTCAATCGTTTTGATCAAGATAAATATATGGATTTTAATGAATCCAACAATTTGCATCGAAAAAATTCTGTTAAAAAATTATATCATCTTAGATTAAGCCAATTTAAAAAAGAAAACAAACTATTATCCTGAAACCTTGGCCCTCTCAGAAGAAGGCCAGGTCAGAAGTGAGGCAAAAGGGGCAGGACTTATCTGCTCATCTCTATCTCGTATACCCCGCCTTTATCCAAACCTACAAAGATCCGTTCTTTGCCCGATTCAGTTTTGACAATCAGGTCATGAACGCCCCCATAAGTCACCTCAGGAAATTTTTTCACTTCCCAAGTATTTCCCTTATTGAGGGAATAAAACAGCTCCAAAGGCTGCGGCGCATCTGTCTTCTCCCACTTCCCCGCAAAGAGGAGCTGGGGATTTGCCGTGCTAAATCCGATTCCAAAGAAGAAATGGGATGTTTCGTGCCGCTCAATCAGGGTTTCCCAGGTCTGACCTTCATCGGTGGTGCGGGCAAGTTCTCCTTCCCAGCCCACGTAGATGCTTTGCGGGCTTTGCCTGTCAAAAGCTACTTTCTTTACCGTGGTGGGATTGGGAACCAGGTCATTCCAAGCGTTGATTTCCTGTTCATTTCTAAGGTGAATGAGGTAGCCGTTTTCAATGCCACCCTGACCCCCTGCCCAAATATCATTGGGTTTGGCAGGATTAATAAAGGCCTTCATCCGGTTGGCAAACATGTCAAAATCTCCCCAGATAGGTTGCCATGTTTTCCCTTTGTCCAGTGATTTGGCTACTACCTGATAACCTGTTCCCAACAACACACCGGGCTGCGATGAATTCCATTCCAAGTGGAAAATGGGTTCTTCGACCTCTCCGCCAAAATTATTATCCAAGGTTTCCCAGGTTGCTCCAGCGTCTGTACTGTGATATAGTTCGGGGGCTACTTCAAAATCGATTTCGGCGTCTCTGAATGAGGCCAGCAATTCGGTATCGGACAGCAAAGCGGCACTTAGGATGTTTTTGCCTTTCAGCCCCACTAATTCCAATGGTGCTGATGATGTGATGTCCGTTTTGTAGATCCCATCTTCGGTGATGGCGAAAAGGTCATTGTCGCTAAGCCTCAATTCATTCACCCGGACACCGGACAATCCCAAAGATTTGAGTTCAAAGTTATCACTATCCGGCAGTCGATCGTCTGATTCACAGGACATGACTGACAGAACAAGCAATGATGCGGCAGAAAATTGGAAACAGGTAGAAATAAAGTGGTATTTCATGGTTTTTCTGGTTTGTTAAAAATTGGATATTTACGTCCAAGACGAAAAAAGCGGTAAAAATGTGACAGTTGAAAAAAAATATGTGTTTACCAATAGCCATTAGAAGTTGAGGCTTTTGCGTACTAGTCCTATAATCAAGGTTTGAACTGGTCTGAATTTTGTTTAATTTTAACCTTATCAGCCAACTACTGTATGAAAACCATAGGCTTAATCGGAGGGATGTCCTGGGAAAGTACCGCCCTGTATTATCAGATTCTGAATCAGAAGACAAAGGAAATCCTGGGAGGGGTTCATTCAAGCAAGTGCCTGCTGCATTCCGTGGACTTTGACGACATTGCCACCCTACAGCATGAGGGAAACTGGAAATTCCTGGCAGTAAACATGGTGCAGTCGGCCAAAAAACTAGAAACAGCAGGGGCTCAGCTTATCTTACTTTGCTCCAACACCATGCATAAGGTCGCTCCGGAAATCGAGCGCGGTATTGGGGTACCCTTCTTGCATATCGTGGATGCCACTGCCGAGCGGATTCAGAAGAAATCCATGACCCGGGTAGGTCTTTTGGGTACCCGTTTTACCATGGAAGAAGCCTTTATCAAAGACCGTTACCTCGAACATTTTGGGATAGATATCCTTATTCCCCCCGCCAATGAACGTGCGCTGGTGCATGAGGTGATTTATGGGGAACTGGTCAAAGGCATCATTCAGGACAGTTCCAGAAGAAACTTTTTGCGAATAATCGACCGGCTTGTCCTTGAGGGCGCAACGGGAATTATCCTAGGCTGTACGGAAATAGAGCTGCTTGTCCGCCCCTCAGATACCAAAGTTTCCCTTTTCCAGACTACCCGGATCCATGCGGAGAAGGCCGTGGAGGTGGCTTTGGGGGAGAGTGGGTATTAACCTGAGTTCGATTGTTTTTTACACTTTAATTTGCAACCACAACAACCTATCAACAAGTTGTCTAAATTCCACCCGAGAACCAATCTTTCGTAAAACAACCTTCCTCAAAAACTCCAGCGGAGTGGCCGATTTGGTAGCCCTGGGTTTCAACCCAGGGTAAATACAGCGCAAATCTCCCCGTTTTGGCCGGATGCCCCCCAATACGGCCAACCCATTCCCGCCAAAACCCCAAAACGGTTGATCTGACATCCCAGATTTAAAATCAGGATCGATATCGAAAATAATTTAACTAGATGATTGAATTGCTAGTTTGACGAATAATCGAACTCAGGTTTATGGGTAACATTCAATTCCCAAGGGGAAAGCCAGAATCAAACATCTAACTAAATATCATTCATAAAAATTGTGCATTGCCGCCCGGCGTAATTTGCAACTAAGCTTTATTATCCAAAGGAGTTTGTAATTCCGGCTAGAAGGCAATACCTCGGAAAATGTCATGTAAACATATGTATAAATGTAAACATCTCATAATCTGACCGCATGCCATACCCGATACCAAACCAAGGATTTCCACTAAGCTTCGATTTCTAACCCGCCTTCCGGAAGGCAGGTATCTACAAATATCCAATTTCCCCCCAACCGCTGCGCTCTCCCTTTCTATTTCACCCGTAGGCCATATCCTGATCCACTGCGTTTCTCAGGAACTCCGCTACGCTCTGATTTCCACCATATCCCGAATCGCTACGTCTTCGGGCTCTCCGCTTCTCTCCGATTTCCAACAAAATATCCGGAGTCTATTTGACAGGACCGACGAAATCGTTAATTTGGCGTCTCCAAAGTCAAAAACCACTGTGGACATATAAGATATAGACGCAATAAGAGAACGGGAGTTGCTTATATACAAGTGTTGGCGTTTAGCTTAAAAGACAGAAATGCAAACAAGAAACAAATTGATAATAGGAATTGCTGTCACCTTTTTTCTTTTGGTCAACACAAGTGACTTATGGACAGATAACCTTGGTTTTTATTCCATGATTTTTTCTATTATTCTATTTTTGACATTTATCTCTTTATCTATCACCGTGATAATTCAGCTATTCTATAGCATGAAGGAAAGGTTTAGAAAAAGAGAAAGAAATTTGACTAGCGTAATTTTAGTATTTGTTTTGATTTTGATATTTTTTATGCCGTTTGGCTTTTTGAATATTAAAAAAATTGAAAGTAAGGACATTTTGGTGGCTCACAGAGAAGGCGTTGCAAATTGTACTACAACACTCAAACTTAAAGAAAGCAACGAATTTACTTTTAGTACAATCTGCTTTGGCACATGGATGACAAAGGGAGAATTTACATTAGTTGAAGACACAATATTTTTTAATAAAGTCCAGTTAGGAAGGGAAGTTGAAAGTTTTTTTGAATTTGGCATCCAAGATAATGAAAATAGAATAACGCTATTTAATCATAAGCAAGAAACTGTCGGACTAAGGTTAAAAGTTATTGAGAGAAAGTCACCTAACATAGTGAGCAATGACTGACAATACATTTGACTTAATTTTGGGAGCTTTGCTTTTCGCACTTGGAGTGTTGATATTGATTTTTAAAATTCGAAATCCATTAAAAAAAGATGAAAATGAATTTGGGAAAGCTGCTCATTATCAAATTATCTGTTTAGGAATAATTTTAATAATGATTGGAATATTTATGATATAAAGAAAAAGATAGCCGAAATGTTAACATTGGCTAAAAGCAAGCGGGCAGAAAATACTAAATTGAAAGTGATTACCTTTTATAAACTTTAGTCGTGGCGGACAGCGAATCGGGTTTTAATGCCCGCCTGCTCTTAGCCTTGACCGTTGTATGTCAAC
>JBBQXZ010000361.1:0-4683 GCA_038209145.1 Cytophagales bacterium
TGAATCGGGCTATGGTCCAAAAGTGGCTTCCAGGCTCGGTTGGTATCGGCATTGCCATAAATAATTATCCCCCGATCACCGTATTTCACCAAATTAAATTCCTTATCAGAAATGATATCAACGGCCCCATTTCCTCTATAATACCAGGTTTCCGCATCAAAACGGGCTTTGTTATAAGCCCATTCGTTTTCAGCTTTGTTGCCGGAGGTGCCATAGACAAATATCATCCGGTGGTTAAACGGTTCTTTAAAGGTACCATTCCTTAGCGCACCCTTGGCCGCAGGGTCCGGTTTTGTGCCTATTTCCCAGCTTTCGCCTTTCCGATGCAAGAATAGTGTTTCCGTGTCACCCCTTGTCCAGCTTATCGTCTGGCCGTCCAATTCCATTGAGATGCCTTCCCCTGTAGTAAAGTCAAGTGTATTAATTCCCAAAATGGAGATATTTTCAGTCGTGCCGGTTACCTGATGCTGTGCCAAATCCCGTTTGATCTGGACTCGGCTGTATGCAAGGGGGGTTTCCTGTTGCAGGATATGAATCCATTTATTGGAAGAGGAAACGGCTGTGTTGGCCGTAGAAAAGTCGATGGTATGAGTGGATTTTTCGTCAAGCAGGGTATGCCATTTGAAATAGTCAAATAGGGGAGCCCAGTCTACACTTTCATCCCCAAACCAGTGACTACCCCCCGGGTATTCGTAATAGCTGAAGTCCGGATGAAATTCGGCCAGTATACCCCGCATTTGCCGGGCATAGTCCACCGACACCACCCGGTCACTGTCTCCATGATAGATATATACGCCAGCGGCCTTGTAATTTTTGGCCAGTTGGATGGCATTGCTTGGGTTGCTGGCGCGCAGTAAGGTTTTTTCGGTTTCGTTGTCCGAATCTTCCGGGATTTTACCATCCGCTGAGCCATAACCCATCAGGGTAGGATAGCCGGCGCAGGGTGCAATAGCCGCCCATTGTCCGGCAAAGGTCGCCCCCAGGTACCAGGTGCCATGCCCACCCATGGAATGCCCAGTAAGGTAGATGCGGGCTGGATCAGGTCTAAACTTTTGCTTGGCAATCTCCAACACCTCCATGGCGTCCATTCGGCCCCAATCTTCCCAGTTGAATCCCCTGGGCCTGCGGTTGGTTGGGGCTACCAACGTACCCCAGTCTTTGGGTTTATAGGCCCTGGCCTGACCGATGGCTTCTACCCCAGCTCCATGCACCGACAAAAACAAGGCAGATCCTGGTGTTCCCCCGCCTATTTGCGGAGCCACGCCGTAGTATTGGACGCTGCCGTCAATTTCACTTATAAATGTTTGCTTGTAATGCTCCGTGTTTTCCCTGCCAAACAGTGTGATTTCCTGGCTGTCGGCAGCCTTGTTTCCTACCTGAAGATTAAGCACAGCCTTATATTCTCCTTTAGCAATAATGTCTTTTGCGTTTATGTGGAACCCCACTTTCCGGATACTCATGGCAGGAATGGTTGGGAGGTCCGTTACAGTAGAACTGCCGTTTAGGCTTACCTCCATTTTTGCGTTGGTGATGGATTTATAGCTGGAGTTGACCACTACTATGGCCCCCATCAAATCCCCATTATCCTGTCCCATTACAATATCGGGTAGGGTGGCATCTTCTGTTTTGAGGATTACCGGCTTTTGGTCCAAGTGTAATTCCGCCGAAACCCCAGACCAAAGCCCGGTGAATCGGGCCAGGATTTCATTGGTGCCTTTTTCCAGGGTCACAGGAAGGTACATCCAACCGTCTCCATAGATATCCCCGGCCCTGGGCACACCGTTGACAAAGAGCATACTGCTACCACTCACCCGCAACAATGCCTGCTGCTTTCTATCCGAATCGTAGGTAAGGTACAGGTATCCGGCTCTAAAGCGTCCCCTGAACTTGCCGGTTTCATCAGTGTCAAGCTTTTGCCAAGTATCCGCCGTATCAGGGGAAACGGCAATTCCTTCCTTGGGAGCTTGAAAAGTCCCTGCGGCTAACTGGTAGGCAAGGTGATCCGTAAAGATGACCTCCCTTCCGTATCGGTGTTGGTTTTGGATAACCAATGCCTTGGTAAACGTATGGGTACTTTGGGAAACCGATTTTTCCGGTAAGGTTAGGAAATAAAAAAGCAGTAAAAATAAAGTCTTTGGAAATAGTAGTTTCATACGGATAGAAGTCGTTGGTTTAATCTTGTGCAATGTATTTAATTTGATTGATATCCAAAAGCCTGAATTTCCGAATCAATCAACTATTTGGCCTCTGAAAATTACCTTCTTCTTCTGTAGTATCTATGGAACGGTTCTCAATCTTTCGTAAAACAACCTTCCTCTAAAACTCCAGCGGAGTGGCAGATTTGATAGCCTTGGGTTTCAACCCACAGGGTAAAAATAGCGCAAATCCCCCCGTTTTGGCCGCGTCCCCCCCAATACGGCCAACCCGTTCCCGCCAAAACCCCAAAACAGTTAATCTGACATCCTAGATTTGAAAACAGAATCGATATCGGAAATAATTTAACCAGATGATTGTATTGCTAGTTTGACCAATAATCTGACTCAGGTTTGATGGTAATTCAAATAGCAAAACAGAAAGGGATAATCGAGTCAGTGCGGCCATAAATTGAAGATTTACAGAGAGCTGGGTTTCGATTTTCTAAAAAAATAGTGGATATTTTGCTATCATAAAAATCAAAATTTATAGGTTAACACTACTTGGTGAAATGGATTTATCTGGGAAGAAATACTGTTGCTATTGTTCTCCCTGATTCTCCCTCCCAGTCCGTTGCCATCACTGTCAAAAAGTAATACATCTTCCATTAGGAAGTAATTTCTGTGTATGACGGAAAGAGACGATTCCGCGATATATTAAAATTATCGTTCAATCGACTGGAGGATAATTCACGGTTATGATACAATTTCCCCCGACATTATTTGGGCTGTAGTTTCAAATGACCTTAAAAAATTAAGGTAGGAAATTTTAAATCTACTGGCGAATTAACAGCGTGGTAAGAATAGGAAGTTTTTACTCCGGAATCACCGGCTGCACCCAGGCCATTTGGTATTTCATGTTTTCAACCGGGTTTTCCTGGGGTTTGGTGGAGGTGATTTTTGCACGGACAAATAGCAGTTCAGGATCAAGCTTAAATGAAGCCACAGTTCCCTTTTCTTCTTTGAGGACTATCGTTTCTTTTTCTCCTTTTTTGCATCCGATAAATTCGATACTGTACGAAATCCCCTCTTCAGGCGCTACCTTGACGGTAAGTTCGTTGTTTTCAAACGAAAAATCGTCCAATGTAACACCGGTGGAGGCATAAAACTCGCCAGCCTCCAAGGCTTCTATCAAAGAGCCTGGTTGAAGGGAGTCTGCACGTACCATCACCCAGCCTCGCCCTGAATTGCTGAATGTAGCGCCCAGATGGTGGTAATTGTGGCTGTCGTCTGTCGCTAGGCCAAATAGTAGCGGCTGCTCTTTTTGCATGTAGGCGATATTGACATAATCCCACATCCGTTCATAGCCCATCCGGATATCATCCCCGAGGTTATTCACTTGGGGATGCCCGTTGTACACTTCGAAGAATCGTTCCCCTTTGAGCTTGACAATATCTTGCAGCGTGATGGCCCATCGGAAATTGGGATGGTTGATGTGCACTATCATGGGCTGTCCGGTTTCTCTTCTCCGCTCCAATACGGCATTGATGTTATTTTGAAGGACCTCGACCACGCTTTCTCCGCCTTGGGGAAGGAAAAGTTTGTTCAGGTTGGTAACGTTGAGATGCAGGGGTTTCCCTTTATAGCCATCCGATATTTCTTCCGCCGGAATCATCAGGAAGCGTTCATCTTCCTGAAAAAGCGGGGCATACTCAGCATAGGTCTTTAGCTTTACCTGGGTTGTGTCCCCTTCGACTTTATATTCCACCCAATCCTCCCCGTATGCTTTCAGGTAATTTTGAAAGGCAGCCTGATAGACGCTGTCTTCCCGTAAGGTAATCCATTTATCTCCTTCAGCAAAAATATTGTGGTCGGTCAGGGCTACAAAGTGATACCCGTGGCTTTTGTACCAATCCATGATTACTTCCGGAAACTCGTCCCCGTCACTCCAGTAGGAGTGCGTATGCAGGTTTCCTTTATACCACTTTTTGGTGGTAGTTGGAGCATCTTCACAGGAAGGTAGGGTAAGTAAACCAAATACAAGTAGGGTGAGGGCAATTAAAGTGGTGGATTTCATAAGACATCGGGTTGACATGACGCAACAATATACCACTTAAAATAAAAAAGGCCTAGGAATTCAAGATTATCGATTGGTTAATTTACATCCAAATTAGAGGTTTTGCCTATTTCATAGGTTTTCTATTTCGATGATTTGACGTAATAGGAGCTCGTCCAGATCATGTCCGCCGGCATAAGTGAAGTTGCTGAATTTTCGAAAGGACAATGTACCGACATGTTCCAGGTGTTCTTTCATTTTTTCGTGCGTAATCAGCGGATCATTATCCCCGGTTGCCAAGATAAGATGGAGGTTTTTCGCCTTCTCCTGAAGTTGTTCACTATCTATATCAACGGCCAGTCCACCTCCCCACAGTACCATTTTTTCAACAGCATAGCGGCTTTGTGTTACCCAGCGGCTTACGGTGGCAGCTCCTTGAGAAAATCCCAAGACGTTAATTTCAGGCATATTGACAAACGGATTTAAAACCTTATC
>JBBQXZ010000362.1:0-4657 GCA_038209145.1 Cytophagales bacterium
GTTCTTTGCAAAGAAGAATTTGGGGAGTCATCAATCGAAACGGTTACAAGAAAAAATAACCTAGCTTTGGTATTGATTGGGCTTGGAGGTAAGGAAAATTTGGAAATAGCAAAAATTATTTTAAGAGAGGATTTAAACATCACTACAACGATTCTAGGAAAAAAGCATGAGAAATCTCTTATTCAATTGAATAACTACTCTCAACTATTGCAAGATTTGGGAGAAGAGGACAATATGGCGGAAGCCGAAGAAATCTCAGAAGAAGTTCTTACAATAGGTGAAGAAGAACTAGGTAAGGAGGCGGAAGCAGTGATTGGTTATCGGAATAACTTTGCTATTATTCTACAAAACCAAAATGATCCGAAAAAATTCAGCAGAGCAATTAAACTGCTAAATTTGAATGTTGAAATTTGTAAACAGGAATATGGTGATAACCATTACCATTATAACAATGCCTGCGTAAATTTAGCACATGCTCTTTTACTAACCGATGAGTATAATAATTATGTGAAAGCAAAGGAGCTTTTAGAGTTTTCTTTATTTTTCTATGAGGACAATTACGGAGAATTTTATCACGGGACTTCTAGTTGCAAATCTAATTTGGTTGTTGCTTTAAGAAGTCTATCAGGAAAAGAAAACCTAATTGCAGCAAAAAATATGCATGCTTCCATTCTATTAAACGATCAAAAACACTTTCCGCCCAATCATCCAACTATGATAATGCGTAAGTATAATCATGCTGATATTTTGGTTGATATGGAAGACTATGAGGACTTGCTCCTGGCTAAAAAGCTCTTGGAAGAAGCACTGGAATCCAGTAAGCTTACTCACGGCGGGAATCACCCAATCACCTACCGTATAGAGGATCTAATTAATCACACGATCATGAAAACTGAGTTTTTCGGATTTAACCTCTACGACTAACCGAACAAAGGGTAAAGACAGTCCATACAATTTGTCAAAAATAAATGTAGGGACTATTTCAAAAGCATTACCTATTCAAATAATAGGTAATATCAAAACCAAAATTATCCGATTCATCGATATAGCTAAGCGTCAGTTCCGTTGCCGTCAGCTTTCTAATTGTCAGTTCATCCGATAATAATCCCAAGGTATTCGATCCTGTGATATTTAGTGTACTGCCTTCTACCCGCCATGAATTTGTGTTGACGATCGTATCGTGGTTTTTGATCAGGACTGTTCCACCATCACTGAACTCAAAATACCTGTCGGCAGGATGATCCTGTGTGGTGCGTGTGGTTCCCGATGAAGAAGTCACGGCACTTTCGGTTTTGACAAAGGTCCATTTTCCCACAATTCGAGTCGGAAATTCATCTTTATCCTCTGAGCAACCAGAGAAGAATCCCGTCAGCAATAAGACAATAAAAGTTCGGAGCAAGTACGTGATTTTCATTTTTTAAGTCGGGTTAAGATTTTTATCGTAAAATTTTTGGATAAAACTGTTTCTGTTATTCATATAATTTCCCTATCCAACTGTAGGTTTGACCTACCACCTTCTTTGCCAAGTCCCCAATTGCCCCAACCTGTATTTCCGGTTCGGGTGTCCTTGGAAGTGGTGAAGCTGTGAAGGACTTTCTTTCACGCTCAGAAAAAGCCCTCAAATCCCCCGTCCCATTTTCCCAGGATTGAGATACCACATACTCTCCTTGAGATGCCTGATCTTGAATAATAAACCGTTGGTTAATGGCATCATATAGGAAAACTTTCCCTACAATACTCCCTCTGTTTTGCCTTGCAAAACTTATTCTGGTAGCCTTTACTTTGGCCGTTTGCTTAACCGTCTCTTCGGTTCCATCAGCCTTTTTTACTTTGCTCTCACTTATCGTGATTTCCTTTTCAAATTCATAACTGACAGGTTTCTCATCCAAATAATTAAACTGGGGTTTCTCCAAGCTTCCAAAAACAACCGCATCCAACCCCTGTTTGGAGCAAAAATCAGCTATAACCTGTAGATTATCTTTGTTCAACCACAGATTGTCTTTATCTTGTACTACCTGTACATTCATAAAACTGGTATAGTTGGATTTTAGCTGCTTTGAGTGATAGTCGAAACTTGATATCGTACTGAAATCCGCTGTATTGCCTACATAGGATTGTCGGTCCTGAAAGCCAGCGGCAAATTCGACAAAGGCTAAATATACCGTTGCTCGCTCTTTCGAATCCTCCATTTGTTGCCGCAATCCTGAATAATCTGGATCGAATTCATAGACATCCGCCAAGTGCTTATATGCCCGATAGGCGGCAACTTTCGTGTCTTCCTCCATCAATTCGGCAGCTATGGCTTTTTGTGCCTCTCCAAACGATTTTAACCCCTCTTTAAAAACAGCTGTGGTAGACTCAAACCCACCCGAATAATCCTTGATCAAAGACGCATCAACATTCAACTCCGTTAATTCAACCGAAGATAACTGGGTGAGGTAAGACCTAGCGAGATTTCCATTTTGATACCAGTCTGCCAAAGATCTTTTCTTTCGGAGATTTTCCTTTGTCCATTCTGAGGGATCGTTATCCCCTGATAGTTCCGCAACCCTCCCTTCAAGTTGATTATAGAAAGATTGCGTAGCCTCAGAAAGGGTCTCCCCTAGAAGACGTTGATTTCTCTTATTTGGCTCTCCCTGAAGTGCCTTTACCGAATATTCAATAGCCTCCAGATAGTCACCTGATTTCAGTGCCCTTCGTGCCTCTAACGCATTTTTGTTGGCTTCTTTATCCCTTTGGGCAAATACCTGACTTTGGAAAAGGACTAGTCCAAGCGATAAGATAATTGTTAGCTTTTTCATGGTATATTTTTTTGTATTGGAAATCAAAGCTAGCTAAGGAAAAAAACTATTTCATCACTATAAATAATGATTTTACAGATACTCTTTTGAAGCCCTAATTTTGATAGTAAGGCTTTTTCCCCGCTACTAATTGCCCATTCCTTGACATGCCGACTTTCCTTTTGGCAGTCGTTCAAACAAATCAAATTAAAATCTAAGTTTTGCGGGATAAAAGTTGAATGGAAATTGGCACTGACAATCGGATATTTTAAATCTGAGTTAGTTGTAAGATTCATGTTTGAAATTAGTAATCCGCCACAATCGGAAAGAAATGGCAGCCAAGAAAGTTGCGATCTTTTCACTTTCATTGGCTGCCAAAAAATAGAATCACCTTTTTAGTTGTAAAAGATAATTGACAAAAAGTATGGGTTATTTTGATTATTCTAATTTACCAAATCGAAGGTTTTATCTACCATATAATCCGCCAGGCACGGAAATAAATTCGTGAATGCCCCAATACACTTCGGGATCTTAAAAAACATCCCAAGTTCATTAATTTAGGATAGTAAGATCATTTACTCTTTTATTTACCTTTCGTATTCATATCCACTCCCCCTTGCAATCCACTTTCTTTTTACGACCTTTAACAGACTAACCAAACCCTATCTTTATGAAAACAATAACATCATTAAAAGGCAGCATCGTGCTTGTCGTGCTGGCCCTCTTTGTCGTCAGCAACACCGAAGGACAAACCACCATGGCCGAATTTATGGCCAAGTGGGAAAGTAGCAGGGCTTTTACCCTGGAAACTGTAGACAACATGCCAGAGTCCCTCCTGGACTATAAGCCGCATGCCTCTGCCATGAGTTTTAAGGAGCAAATCACCCATGTCGCCGGAACCATAGCCGGAATCTCAAAAGGATTTCTCCTTGGAGGAGACATGGATTTTGATCCTCAGGCAAAACCTCAGTCCAAAGCAGAAATGAAAAAATTTATCGAGCAATGTTATGACTATGGAAAGAAAACGATTTCCGCACTTTCAGATGCCCAACTGAGCGAGGAAATTGATTCCTTTGCCGGAAAAGTCACCCGCAGGCAAATGGTGGGCTTGGTCGATGACCATACCACCCATCATCGGGGTGCAGCGATATCCTATATCCGGGCAAATGGCATTACCCCCCCGGCATTTAGGGGGCTGTAAGAATACCTGAAAATCAGAGAGGGAAAAATCAAGTGGAATAATCTCCCCTTATTAAGACGTGAAAGAAGAGATTGAAACAAGAAAAACCGGTTTGAGACCGGTTTTTCTTGTTTATAGAATTTCAGATATATTAAAGATAAAAGAACAAGTTATGGGGTCAATTCCCCTTTTCTCCTCCTATTTCCAAATAGTCCACCGCCAGGTGGCTAAGTGCTTTCACACCCAACATAAATCCACTTTCGTCCAAATAGAAATCGGGCGTATGGTGGGAAGGAGCTTTTAGCGGGTCCCCATCTGCGGGCATACCTCCCAAAAAGATAAACAAGCCGGGTTTCACTTTTTGGTAAAAGCTAAAATCTTCCGCACCGGTAATCAGTTCATGCTCCAGTAAATTCTCCGGACCAGATGTCTCCTTCAACGTAGGAAGCATCAGGGCCGTAAGCCCAGGATCATTGTAGGTAACCGGATACATCTTGCGGATGGTCACTTCTGCTTTGGCTCCGGCACTTTCCGCAATATGCCCGGCTACCTCTCCAATCCGGCGATGTACAAGTTCTTGCTGCGCCTCACTGTAGGTACGAATGGTTCCTATCATCTCCACCGTTTCCGGTATGATATTATGTCTCACGCCGCCATGAATGGATCCTACCGTGATGATGGCAGGAATTTCCGTGAT
>JBBQXZ010000363.1:0-4597 GCA_038209145.1 Cytophagales bacterium
TGCGGAAAGAATTGGATTCTCCTCTGCCATCTTTCTATACGCTTCAAAATCCGTCATACGTACCCTGGCAGCTGCGTTGTCATCTATGGCGGCCTGAATGTTTTTTGAAACCAATTGCACTCCCGTATCTGCTTTAAAAACCAAGATGTCCTGGTTGGTTTTTTGGATTATCAAATAGGTTCCATCCTCACTTATAAAATATGCCCGAACATCACTCCCACCATACACCTGTTGCATTGAACTGTTAGTGGTATTTATTTTAAAAACACCTTGATTTCTGGCCCATCCATAAAAAACATCCAATTTGTCATGCCCTTTGACTGTTCCCATCCAATTTCCCGATGTAGGAGCCAGGGGAGCTATGTTTGGGATCAACTTAAATATATTGGATGAAGTTACGGCAAGAATTCCCTCCATTGCCCCAAATATACCAACCTTGCCATTAGAAGCATCTCCATGGATTCCTGTCACGGACACGGACGGATCCTCGGCAATGATTTTTCCATCCAAATCCAGAATCTTTACCCGTTGCGGTAAGGCGCCTGCAATATCTGGATCTTGATAGGATATGGCAAGTTTATTTCCCATAAGCCAAACGCCGGCGCCATGGTGTGCCTTCGTGCCCTCCGGATAAATTAATCTGGGTTGGAAGGAAGGGGTTTCCATCACAGACTCCCTTAGCAGAGCTACAGACCCATCACCGTCATTAAATATCACTATGTTTCCCATACTGGCTGAAAAGTGCGTTGGCAATGGTGCCACCAAGACGCCACTTAACCATTTTGCGGGATTTTCATGACCATGATCCCCATGGTTTTCCAGTCCCGTGTCCAAGAATCGGACTTGGCCGTTTGGACGGTCTATCGATATGATAAACCTGCCAGACGTACTTAAATAGTTGGCGCTGCCAGCAACAAAAGGAGATACATCTGGAGTATCAATGGATCCGGCAGTAGGATTAATCTTCCTAATTTTGGATTGACTATCCCAAAGTACCAATCTAATCCATTCACTTTCAGACTCCTCGAAAGTTGGCGTGGGCTCCTCCGCCAAAGGTTCGTTATCATTTTTACAGCTGGAAATTGCCATCACAAATAGGCAAATCCACAAATAAGGTAATTTTCTCATATTATATAAGGTTAATGCAGGGTCAAAGATAATGTGCAAATTCTTTTATGCAACTAAGTTGCATAAAAGAATATAAAAAAATTGTTGACCCGCTTCTCCAATTAAAATGAAATTGAAAGTCGATGGAATGAGATATCCTGAAAAAGAAAGGTTTACAGGTTATTAGGGTGGAAACAAAAAATTACTTCAAAAACGAAATCCAATTTTGGATTGAATAAAATTCCCAAAATTAAATTGAAAATATTGGCGGGTATTTAGTCACCAACCTAAATACAATTAGAAATCATTCCAAATCCAAGAGACTAGTAATCCCAAGCTGTCGAATAATGTGAGTTATATTTATTTCTTGTAGATCAACTGTTAATAACTGGCAGAATTACCCAAAAGCGCGGGATATTCGTTTTGGTGAAAAGGATTTTTCCCGCGCTGTTCAGATTTATTCTTAAGCCACTGTATTCGTCAAAGTTCCAATTCCGGTAATGGAAATACTGATTTCATCACCCGCCGCCAAGGTAAAGCTGCTGTCAGGTACGATCCCGGTACCGGTCATCAGTAAGGCGCCTTGCGGAAAGGTATATTCCACATACAGGTAGTCCACCAACTCCTGAAATTTACGTTTTATTTGTGAGATCGGAATGGTGTCTTCAAATACCACCTCCCCACCTCTATTGATAGTCAGGCTGATTTGTGTATCCGGGGACAGCGGGTTGTCGGTAACCAATATACAGGGACCTACCGCAGCACTGCCGTCATAAATCTTGGCCTGTGGAAGATAAAGTGGGTTCTCCCCTTCTATACTTCGGGAGCTCATGTCATTGCCTATTGTGTAGCCAATGATTTTCCCCGTGGATGAAATGACCAGGGTAAGCTCTGGCTCGGGAACATCCCAGGTGGAATCTTTTCTGATTCGTACCTTTCCTCCATGGCCTACCGCCCGGTGCCCAGAAGCTTTCATAAACAATTCAGGCCGCGCAGCATGGTAAACCAGTTCGTAAAACGTAGCTCCTCCACTGTCCTTGCTTTCTTCCTGTCTTCCCAGCTTACTTCTATAGTAGGTTACGCCACTCGCCCATATCTCCTGATTTTCTACAGGTGGCAGCAGGCCTTCTAGTATGGCATTTCTGGCTCCTTCTGACGGTTCGAGAAGTGGGATCAGCTTATTGACTTTTTCTATCAGTTGATCGTCATTCAGGAATGCATCCCACGTGTGATCCTGAATCAAATAAAATTGAGCTGCTTGCTCTACGACTATTCCTTGTTGGGTTCGGTAAAGTTTCATAGGCTTTTTAGTAGGTTAATATTGTTTTAATTTAAGCAATAAACAAGGACAACAACATCACGATCGCAAAACCAGTGAGTGAGATGATGGTCTCCATAACGGTCCACGTCTGTAAAGTCTGCTTTTCGGAGATGTCCAGGTATTTTTTTACAAGCCAAAATCCGCTGTCGTTGACATGGGAAAGGATACATGCCCCTGAAGCAATGGCAATCCCTATCAATGCTTTCATGGGTTCTGAATATTCCATACCCATCATAACGGGAGAAATCATCCCAGCCGCAGTAACCATGGCCACTGTTGCCGACCCCTGTATGATTCGGATCACCACGGCGATGGCATAGGCCATGACGATGGGGGCAACATTATAATCTATAAATACCTGGGCAAGTGCCTCCCCGGCGCCGCTTTCGACCAAAATCTGCTTGAACATGCCACCAGCACCTGTAATAACTATTATCAAGCCGGCAGGAGCAAGCGCTTTGTCAGAGAATTCCAACAGTTGCTTGGCATTAAAGCCCTTTTTGAACCCCAAAAAATACGAGGCAATTAAGGTCGCAATGGTCAACGCCATAAACGGGTGACCTATAAACTGCATCAGGTTGACGGTGAAATTGTCCGCATCAAAGTAGTCCATACCAACCAGCACAGCACTGGTGGTGGACAATAATATCAACACCAAAGGAAGGGTAATGACAAAGGCAATCATCAGAAAATCACTCTTTTTGGGTATATCCTTACTGGCGGAAAATTCAATGTGCTGTGGTACCGGAACATAAATCTTCCTGGATATATAGCTACCAAACAGTGGCCCCGCAATAATGGAACAAGGCAGCCCAACCACAATGCCAACTACGATCATCCATCCCAAGTTGGCATTTAGTATCTCCGCAACCGCCACTGGTCCCGGCGTGGGAGGAATAAAAGCATGGGTGACTGACATCCCCGCAAGTAAGGGTATGGCATAGTGTAAGAGAGAAAGGCCTGATTTTTTGGTAAGGGCATAGATGAGCGGGATCAGGATGATAAACCCCACATCCAGAAAAACGGGGATGGAAACGATAAATCCCGTCAACATCAGGGCCCAGGTCGTGCGCTTTTCCCCAAACCCCTTGATAATAAAGTAGGCCAGTGTCTCCGCCCCTCCGGAGACTTCGAGCAATTTGCCCAAAATGGCCCCTAATCCCACCACAATGGTAATAAATCCCAAGATATCTCCCATCCCCTTTTGCAGATTTGCAATAAGCTCCAAAAAGGGCATACCCGAAGCCAAGCCGACAAATGTACTTGCGAGCAACAACGAAATAAAGGCATGTACCTTTAGCTTCATCACCAGCACCAGTAACAGCAAAATCGAAAGGGAGGTGATTATCAGTAGGTAGAGGGTTTGATCCATCCGCAGGTTAATTTTTTGGGTCGATCGATAAGTTAGCCATTAATTGGATAAAATCTGGTTAGAATCATCACTAAAGGGTGCTTTTGTTATAGGCACGAATAAAGTTGGACATGGTTTTTTCCAGTCCTTTCCAGTCTTCTGCTTCAACGAGTTTTTTGGGTACAATCCCGCCTCCTATCCCCACTGCTTTTGCGCCGGCCTCAAAAAAAGATCCTATATTTTCCATGGTAACGCCTCCTGTAGGCATCAGTTTTATCTCGTTAAGTGGTGCCAATACATCCTTGATATAGGTCGGTCCCAAATCTGTAGCCGGAAATACTTTGACCATGGTCGCTCCCATCTGCCAGGCTCTGTATATCTCAGTGGGGGTATAAGCTCCGGGGAAAACGGGTATTTTATGGATCACACAATAGTTGATTACATCTTCTTCGCAGATGGGCATCACGATAAACTGCGCGCCCGCATCCAAGGCACTGTGCATGTCATGTAGGTTACAGACGGTTCCTGCCCCGATATTCAATTTGTCCCCGTAGCTTTTTCGAAGTGTCTTGATTGATTCCATCGCCCCGGGAGTATTGACGGTGATTTCCATGGTGGAAATCCCGGAGGTAACCATACATTTTGCAATGGATAGTAAGCTGATCGATGGCAGGTTTCTCAAAATAGCAACCAATGGGGCTTTTTCAAAAGCTTCCCAGGAAAATGCTCCGTTCATGATTTAGGTTTTGATTGTAAATTTTAAATTGACCCCGCACCACAGCTTGATCCATGGTAGCGGCGGGAATGATGGCTGCATC
>JBBQXZ010000364.1:0-4569 GCA_038209145.1 Cytophagales bacterium
CTGGATATTTTTGTATAGGGCGTCCTGTTCCTGATTCTCGGTAGCAGTTTCCTAAGCTGATGTTGCCTCATCCAATAAAAGAATGGACGTATTTTTCAAAACTGCTCTCGCAATGCTGACCCGTTTCTTTTGACCTCCGGATAATTTGACCCCCCTATCCCCCATATTGGTATCGTATCCTTTGGGAGTCTTGAGTATAAAATCGTGGGCATTGGCAATTTTCGCTGCCTCAATTATATTTTCAATGGAAGCATCCGGATTTCCAAAGGCGATGTTGTTCCGAATACTGTCGTTGAAAAGTATGGACTCCTGATTGACAATCCCAATGTGCGCACGTAGGGAATAGGTGTTGATTTTTGACAAGGGCAAACCATCAATTAGTATCGTGCCTTCAGTGGCCTCCAAAAACCGCGGAATAAGATCGATTAGCGTAGATTTCCCTCCTCCCGAGGGTCCAACCAAAGCAACCGTTTTTCCTTTTGGAACCTGAAGGTTAATGTTTTTCAGTATTGCTTTGTCCCCGTAATGGAAGCCCACCTGCTTGAATTGAATGCCAGATTGAAAGCCTTCTAGAATCATTGCATTTTCCACATCTGTAATTGCCGGTTTTTCATCAATCAGCTGCAATACCCTTTCACCTGCCGCAATGCCGGCATGAATGGTGCTGAAAGACTCCGTCAGGGCTTTTGCGGGCCGCATCACCTGGGAAAAGATGGCGATATAGGTGATAAACTCAGCAGCAGAGAGTGCGGATTCATTGGTCATCACCAAAGAGCCACCATACAACACAATTAGAGCCACCATCAAAACGCCAAGTGTTTCAGATACCGGGGACGCCAATTGTTGTCGATAGGCCATTTTTTTACCCAAGTTGGAGTAGGCCACGTTCTCTTCGTGAAATTTATCTTTAATCCGTTCGGTGGCATTGAATGCTTTGATGATTTTGATACCTGAAAGGGCTTCATCCAGCAAACTGATCATCATCCCATATCTTTCTTGGGCGTCAGTTGCTTGCGCTTTCAATCGTTTCACAATTCTGGAAATGACAAATCCGGAAATCGGTATAACCAAAACGGCAAACAAGGTCAATTTGACCGAAATGGCAAATAGAATAAACAAATAGGCGGATAGCTGCAAGGGTTCCTTAAACAATACCTGTAGCGTACTTGTCACACTAAATTGCACCACCTGCACATCCGATGAAATCTTGGAGATGATATTCCCTTTTCGCTGACTGTTGAAATACTCCACCTGTAGGTCCATGACGTTTTCAAATACACGCCTTCTAAGGTTTAGTAGCGTATGGATCCTCAGATTTTCCATCACACGTTGCGAAAAATAGCGAAACAGGTTACTCAAAACAACAGAAATGACAATCACCAGACAGACAACTTGCAATGCCTTGAAGCCGCCAAATTCCTGATGGATGTAATAGGTGTAATAGTTGAAAAACCCCAATACATCAAAAGTTGAGTCTGGATAGGCTACTTCAACTTGTCCCTCTTTAAACAACGTATTCAATAAAGGAGCCAACAAGGCCAAGTTCAGGGTATTGAATATGACAGCCAAAAACGTCATGAAGACGTACGGAATGGCGTATTTCTCGATGGGTTTGGCAAATGATAATAGGCGAAAATAAATTTGCATGTGCTGTAATCGAAATATAATTATAACCAGACTAGTTTTTTTTGCGATAGATCTTTTTGAACTTGTTTTTGAATATCAGATACTGATTTCCGGCTATTCTGTGCGTTCATCAGGGACGTAAGTTTTTGTTTGGAAGACTGGATGGCATCCAATTGATTTATAAAAGACATATAGCTTTTTAGATACCAAAACTGTCCCATAAGTAATTTGGGTAGAACTTCCAATAATAAAATTTGGGCAAACCAGAATGGAAGGAGGTGGCTTTCCAGGTGGATGGCATGAACCATAAACCGGTTTCGGAAATATATTTGCTTTACCTGAATTTTTTTGCATTGGGTTTTGGTGGTAAAGGATCCGCGGTGAAAGCAAGTTGATTCATGATCATAGTAACTCTTCCATCCAACCCGCCAAGCCCTTAATCCCAAATCTAAATCCTCACTATAATAGGGAGAAAAGATTTCGTCAAATCCACCAAGTTTTTTCATTTTTTCGGCATCGATAAGTGCATTTGCTCCGGATAGGAAGGCAGTTGGAGTTTGATCGGATTTACCCGTTTGATAAAAAAGTTTATTGGTTTTGATTTTAAAGCCTACATTTTTGAGTGACCTGGCAGCAACCTCAATTTTTTCGGAATCCATTTCCAAGATCTTACCCATTACCCCGAAAGTATCCACCTGATCAAAATACACCCATTGCTTCTCAAAATATTCCGGTGTGAGTTTGACGTCAGAATTCAGGAAGAACACCAATTCAAAATGAGCCGCAAACAGCCCTTGATTGCATGAGAAGGAGAATCCGCTATTTTTTTGATTTTTTATAATTCTTATTGTTGGATAATTTTGTTCCAGAAAAGATACCGAATCATCTGAGGAGGCATCATCAACTATAATAATTTCATAGAATACCTCTGTTTTTTCAAGAGCTTTATAGGTGTATGGCAAATATTCTTCAAGCAAGGATTTTCCATTAAAATTTGGAATGATGACAGAAAGATTCTTCTTCATAATTAATTAGGTTAGTCAACGAGTTGGTTAACCCCTTGACGTAAGAACTTGCAAAAGTGATACAAGTTGAGTCGATTATTTTTTGGTTATTTTAATAAAATAAAAATATTAATTTGGATCAAGTCGTGACTTTTATTTTATCATTTCAATAACTTGACTGCTTGATATCAAAAGTTGTCTTTTTTAGAACCAATCCTGTTTCAACAAATTGGGATCTTAGATATAAATCATATCTGAAAGATGGTTAATCCCGATTAATACCTTTAAATTAGAGGTTATCAGTATACCAAACCAATAATTCAACATGAATACCCATTCTTATTCAACGACCCTTTTTCTACTATCAGCCATTTTGATGCCAATTCTATTATCTTCCTGCAACAATTCGTTCGAAGAAAAGGGTTCCATTGACAAATCAACTTTGGAAGCTCACATTGAGACTTTGTCATCTGACGAATTTATGGGTAGAATGCCATTTACGGAAGGGGAAGAAAAAACGGTGGCGTATTTGACGGATAAATTGAAGGCAGACGGGTTGGAGTCTGGAAATGGGGACAGCTATGTGCAGGAAGTTCCGATGGTGGAAATTACCACCACGGCTTCGGACAAGTTAACTATTACGGATGGCGAGACGCAAATACATTTGGATGGTCTCAAAGATTATGTCTATTGGACGAGAAGAACTGATCCGGACATCGCCTTCGAGCAGGTAGACCTTATATTTGCGGGATTTGGCATTGTGGCTCCCGAGTATGGGTGGAACGATTATAAAGACATAGATGTAGCCGGTAAAATTGTGGTGGTGTTGGTAAATGACCCGGGTTTTGGTACAGAAGACGAAGGCTTTTTCAAAGGGAACACCATGACCTATTACGGTAGGTGGACCTACAAATTTGAGGAAGCAACCCGTCAGGGAGCATTGGGTTGTCTGGTCATTCACAATACCATTCCCGCCGGATATGGGTTCAACGTACTTCAAAATAGCTGGAATTCTCCAAAACTCTATTTGGATCCCCGCGGCAAGGAAAAATATGAGATGGCATTTGAGGGTTGGATTACACTGCCTACAGCTAACCGCCTGTTCCAGCAGGCGGGAATCAATGAAAGAGAATTGCTTGCAAAAGCAAGAAAGTCGGATTTTGAAGCCATCCCCTTGGGTATTCAGGCATCAGGAAGCATGGCCGTATCTGCCAATTATGATGTATCCCGAAATGTTATAGCCAAAATATCAGGAACCAAACGACCAGAAGAGTATATTATCTATACGGCCCACTGGGATCATTTGGGTATAGGCACCCCGGATGAAACAGGTGACAGTATTTATAACGGTGCATTGGACAATGCCAGCGGAACTGCTGCCTTATTGGAAATTGCCAGGGCATTTGCTGTGGCACCCCAAGCTCCGGATAGGACAGTTGTTTTCTTGTTTGTCACCGCAGAGGAACAAGGGCTGTGGGGATCCGCCTATTATGCCCAAAATCCAATCTATCCCCTGGCAAACACAGTGGCCAACATCAACATGGACGGGATCAACCCCTACGGTGAAATGAAGGATTTGGTATTGGTGGGAATGGGCCAATCGGAGTTGGAGGATTGGGCTGCCGAAGAGTTGGAGAATGTTGGACGATATGTTTCCGCTGAACCCAATCCGGGTGCCGGCTATTACTTTCGGTCTGACCATTTTAATTTCGCCAAAGTCGGCATTCCTGCGCTTTATACAAATACGGGGATTGATCATGTGGAGTTGGGCAAGGAGCACGGCAAAAAACTCCAGGAGGATTATGTTTCGAAATATTACCACAAACCTTCAGATGCCTATGTGAGGGAACGTTGGAACCTAGATGGAGCTGTGGCAGATATTACCATCCTATATAAAATTGGCAAACGCCTTGCCTCTTCTGACCAATGGCCAGGCTGG
>JBBQXZ010000365.1:0-4555 GCA_038209145.1 Cytophagales bacterium
GCACTCCATGGACTTTTTACACAATTTACGCACCACCCCTGGAATGGACTACGGTTCTGGGATCTCATTCAGCCTTTCTTTATGTTTATTGTTGGTGTGGCCATGCCTTTTTCACTCAACAGACGCTTGGCGGTATCTGCAGATCGGGGCAAGGTAACCCGGCATATTCTGAGACGCTGCCTGCTGTTGTTTCTCTTTGGTACCGGATTGCATTGTTTCTATAGCAAGCATCTGGTTTTTGAGCTCTGGAATGTATTGACGCAGCTTTCATTTACGATCTTATTTACCTATTTGTTTATTAGGCAGCCCGCTAAAATTCAATTTGGGGTTTCCATTGCCTTATTGGTAGTCACAGAATTGGCTTACCGGCTCTATAATCCGGAGACTCCTTTTGTCAAAGGAGAAAATTTCGGCTCTTTTTCGGATATGATCCTCATGGGCAAAATCAACAGCGGGGGTTGGGTGGCCGTCAATTGTATTCCTACGGCGGTACATACCCTTTGGGGAGCGATGTGCGGCAATTACTTGCTGTCCGACAGAAGCAATATAAATAAAGTAAAAACGTTTGCGATTGCCGGGTTGGCCAGTCTCGTGGTGGGGTATGCGATGGACTGGTCCGGTGTCACACCCATCATCAAACGTATCAGTACGACTTCCTTTGTGTTTGCCTCCGGGGGTTGGGCACTGCTGACGTTGGCGTTCTTTTATTGGCTGGTGGACATGAAAAAAGTCCAGTCGTGGACATTCCCTTTTATTATTGTGGGGATCAATCCAATTTTTATCTACCTCTTTGCCGGCCTTTTGGGAAAATGGCTGTTTGATTTTATCAGCATATTCAGCTTCGGTTTTCTAAGTCCACTGGGGATTGGCGAGTCTGGACTCCACTTTCTGAATGCCTGCTTTACCTTGGGGTTCTTATGGTATGTCTGTTACTTTCTATACAAAAAGAAAATATTCTTCAAAATATGATGCAGTTGGTGTAAAATTCGATTTAATCAATTGTTTTTTGCCCTATATTTAAATTTGTTAAAAATTAACCCGCTTTAAAACGTTTTCAGTAGACCATTATGAGTAATAACAGAAGAGATTTTCTCAAGCTTTCAGGCCTGACAGGAATGGGCCTACTGGGCGCAGGACTTTCAGGATTCACCCCAGAGCAGCTCGATCGGGTGTATGCCCAAAGCCAGCGCAAATACGCCCAGCGTTTCAACATGTCTGGCTATGCCGCACCAAAAGTCAATGTAGTTCGGGTCGGTGTAATCGGTCTGGGTATGCGGGGACCCGGAGCGGTCAATCGCCTAAGCAAAATTGAGGGTGTGGAAATTAAGGCGCTTTGTGACCTGAGACCGGAAATGGTCGACAAGGTTATGAAAAGCCTGGAAGGTACCTCGCATAAACCGGAAACATATAGCGGATCTGCCTATGCCTGGAAAAAACTCGTTGACAGAAATGATCTGGATTTGATTTACATTGCTACACCCTGGCAATGGCATACGCCCATGGCCGTATATGCCATGGAAGCAGGCAAACATGCCGTGTCCGAAGTGCCTATAGCCATCACGCTGGAAGAATGCTGGCAGTTGGTTGAAACTTCCGAACGTACCAAGAAGCACTGCATGCAACTGGAAAACTGTTGCTACGACTTCTTTGAACTGATGACACTTAATATGGCTCGGGATGGGTATTTTGGTGAAATCATTCATGGAGAAGGCGCCTATATTCATGATTTGTTGGAATTGAATTTCCTGAAAGACACAGGCTATCAGGAGATGTGGCGGCTTCAGGAAAATTTCAGGGATGGCAACCTTTATCCAACACACGGTTTGGGACCTATTTGTCAGATCATGGACATCAACCGGGGAGATCAGATGGACTACCTGACATCACTTTCCACTAAGGATTTTCACATGAAGGCACACGCTGAAAAACTCGCAGAAGACGATAGCTTTTTTGCGACTTATGCCACCAAGAATTATAGAGGCAACATGAACACAACGGTGGTAAAAACCAAAAAGGGAAAATCGATCATGATCCAACATGATGTGACCTCCCCGCGTCCCTATTCCCGTATCCACCTGATTAGTGGTACGAAAGGAATGGCTCAGAAGTGGCCCACTGAAGTTATTTCTTCCGGTCACAGTGAGCTGAAAGAAGAAGACATGAAGGTACTTCAGGAAAAATACACCCCCGAAATCGTCAAAAAGGTTGGGGAAATGGCCAAGCAGATTGGTGGGCATGGTGGCATGGACTTTATGATGGATTGGAGACTGATAGACTGTCTGCGAAATGGGCTTCCGCTAGATCAGGACGTGTACGACGCGGCATTGTGGTCGGCAATCACCCCGCTAAGCGAGTGGTCGGTTGCCAATAGATCCAATTCCATCGATGTGCCAGATTTCACAGCCGGCTCTTGGCAAAACAATGCTCCCGTAGACATCACACTAAAAGGTGGAGGAACTACGGGAGTAAGGGTTTAATCGTTTGAATAGATTCTAAAAAGCAAAATTTTATTCGTATCAGTTAAAGAAGGACAAACGGCTTACAGTTTGTCCTTCTTTTTTTAAGCCTAATCCTTAAAATTTAATAACCTGGGTTCGATTGTTTTTTACACCTTAATGTGCAACCACAGCATCCTATCAACAAGTTGTAAATTCCACCCAAGAACCAATCATTCGTAAAATAACCTTGCTCAAAAACTCAAGCGGAGTGGCCGATTTGATAGCCCTGGGTCAACCCAGGGTAAAAATAGCGCAAATCTTCCCGTTTTGGCCGCATGCCCCCCAATACGGCCAACCCATTCCCGCCAAAACCCCAAAACGGTTGATCTGAAATCCTAGATTTTAAACCAGAATCGATAATGGAAACAGTTTAACTAAATGATTGTATTGCCAATTTGACGAATAATCGAACTCAGGTTAATAAGTTTTAGTTACCTTATTTTTCCAACCCTAATGTAAACCAATTGACTATATCCTTTCGTGCTTTTTCCTTTCTGTTGCTTCTTATAGGAACTGCCTCTTATTCTCAAACTGCCTATTTCCCTGAAAAAGGTCATTGGGAAGAAAAGGAGCCCGAAGAGTTGCAGGTAAAGGCGGAAAAAATCCGGGATGCCATTGCCTTTGCCGGGCAATCGGAAAGTGAAACGGATAAAAACCTCAAAATTGCCCATTATCAGAGTGGATTTGGCAGGGAGCCGTTCGGCTTTCCGGTAGGGCCAATGAAAGATAGGGGAGAAGCAACAGGACTGATTATCTATAAGGGATATATTATCGGAAAATGGGGAGATCCTGACAGGGTGGACCTCACCTTTAGTGTCGCCAAAAGTATTTTATCTACCGTAGTAGGTTTGGCTGTGGACCAGGGACTGATTAGCAGTGAAAAGGATTTGGTTTACCCTTATATGGGCCCCATCATCCCCTACGATCCTCAACTGGCCTACCGCAATAAAGCAGATCACCTGACACAAGAAGATGTTTTTGAGCTATTTTATACGGAACACAACAAAAAAATTACTTGGGAACATCTGCTGAGACAGACATCTGATTGGGAGGGAACACTCTGGGGTAAGCCTGATTGGGCGGACCGTCCTCAGAATAATTCTACCGAATGGTTTACCCGTGAAAGAAATGAGCCTGGAACGGTGTACAAGTACAATGATACACGGGTAAATGTCTTGGCGCTTGCTGCGCTAAACGTTTGGAGAAAACCGTTGCCGGTAGTATTAAGAGAACAAATAATGGACAAAATTGGCGCCAGCCCAACTTGGAGGTGGACAGGCTACGAAAACTCATACATTGTCTTGGACGGTCAGGTGATTCAGTCGGTAAGCGGTGGTTCACACTTTGGTGGGGGCATGTTTATTAACTCCTATGACCAAGCCAGGTTTGGTTACTTGAGCCTGCACAAGGGTCAATGGAAAAATGAACAATTAATTTCAAGCTCCTGGATTGCCAAATCCAGAACGTCCACTACTGTTCAGCCGGGATGCGGATTTATGAATTACTTTCTGAATACAGGTAGAAATGAAATACCCGCGGCACCGGAGACAGCGTTTTTTCATATCGGTGCCGGAACGAACATGATTTATGTCGATGAGCAGAATGACTTGGTAATTGTAGCCCGATGGATCAAAAACAGTGAGAAGGCCAGATTGGTAGAACTGATTCTGGCTGCATTGCCCCAATAAAAATAGCCGTTCGGCAGGGGACTTCCGAACAACTATTTTCTTACAATCAATATCCTTCAGCCTCCCGTAATTTCCGCAGCACCTCTTCCAACTTGCCTTGTTCTTTATAGGGAGTTAAATCGAAGATTTCTACGCGTTTAAAATCAATCGGGTGGCTTTCACTTTGGAGGGAAATGTAGCCTTCTGAGATTAGTTGACCGTCTATTTTCACATCAGGGTTATGATTGCTGACGTTTCCGCCTCCCATTTGCGGTTTATGATAAGTTAGCACCGTGTCGCCTTCCAGAATGTGATGAATGATTGAATCTCCCAAGACCAAAAAATCAGCCACCACCCATTGTTCTCCATGATAGGTTTTGGAGTTGGAGT
>JBBQXZ010000366.1:0-4540 GCA_038209145.1 Cytophagales bacterium
GATTACAGCCTTTTTTTTCCAGGGATCTACCGTTCCTACTCGCTTTGGGAGTTTGCTCAGGTCCAATACCACATCTGAAAAATCATGCCGCTTGCAGAGGAATTTCCAAAACAACCACACCAAAAACAGCCCGGTGGGGAAACCCACCACCATCCATTCAACAAAGGTCAACGAAATCCCTTTTTCCTGCAAGGCACCCACCGCAATGGCATTGGGTGTGCTGCCTATGATGGTGCCGATCCCTCCCACGGAAGCGGCTGCCGGGATAGCGATCAGTAGTGCTTTGGAATACGGGGAATTTTTTCCCAACAGGTGAACCAGGGGAATGATGGAAGACACGATCATAGCCGTAGTGGCCGTGTTGGACATTACCATACTTGCCAGTGCTGTCATGATCATCAAACCCAACAGCAGTTGATTCGGTTTGTTTCCAAACCGCTTCACGGTAAACATGAAAAGTTGCCTGTCCAACTCAACCTTGCTCATGCCTTCTGCCAGAAAAAAACCGCCCAACAAGAGCCAAACTACATTGCTGGTCCATGTACTCAGGTAAAGCTCGGGGGGTGCGGATTTGGGAAAAATAAAGTCCGTACTAAATCCAACCAATAAGGTGGCAATGATAAAAATCCCAACCGCAAAAGGCGGAATAGCTTCTGTAATCCACAAACCTATGGAAAGAATACTGATTAAAAACACATAATTCACCTCCGCACCATAGCCTAATTTTCTGAAGAAATAAGTAATGATGATGGCTATAAGCAGGTTGCCAAAGAAAGTGGATGTGTTGAAGATCCAGTTGAGACGAAGCTTTCTATACCACTTAAAGGCAGCATACCTGGAATCACTGTCTGGCATATTTGGTAGGGTTATTTATTTGACAAAGTTTTCTGGCATCTAGAAGGAATAAGACCGATCGGAATAGTCAGCCTCTGAACTGAATGTTGATACCTGACAACCTGAGGCTGATTGTTGGGAAGGCCCATAAAGTTGCTTCCACTGCAAAGCCAAAAAGACACTAGTAATGCCAGGTACTTATTCATGGATTTGGTAGTATAACTCGAAAAGGATTTATTAAAATTAGGCAAAATTTTCCGGGTTATAAAACGGGACAGTTGCATTTTCCCAAATATCATAACGGAGATGGTGCGGGAATTTTCATAAGGGCCAACTTGAAATTAGGAGTACCTAAAGGGCTATTGTTAAATTTACAGTATGCAAGAACAAATTTCGATTTACGAAGCCTTGGGTGATGAAAAAATAAAATCCTTGGTTGCCCATTTCTACCAAAAGGTGGCCCAAGTGCCTGAGTTGCGTAGATTATATCCCGAGGAGTTGGCTCCTGCCGAGGAGCGGTTGTATTGGTTTCTCCTGCATGTGTTTGGTGGCCCTTCGACTTATCTCGAAAAAAGAGGGCATCCAATGCTCAGGCGTAGGCATTTCCAGTGGGCGATTGACAGAAACCTGAGGGATAAATGGGTTGAATGCATGTTTTATGCTTTGGACCAGGTACTTATGGAAAATACTGTACGGGACATAGTAAGGGAATACTTTATCAATGCTTCCAATCTCCTGATAAACAGGTAGTAGAGGAATTTCATGGGATTTTAACAGGTACGAATAAAAATAATAAAGTTCCTCTTGGAGATAGGGATTTTTTTATTAAATTTAGTTTCGCATATTTATGATAAAAATTTTGACCAAGCTAGGCTTTTGTGGTATTAGGAGGATAATACCTTTTTGTCTAAAAAGCCTATTTCGAGTTGCTGATGGTCCCTTTGTCAATTAGTTATATAACCATTCATTTTATGAAAAAATCTACTTTCTTAATTTTCGTTTTTTCATTGTTTTTAATTTCATCCTGTGGGATGTTTGAAGGCCCGGAAGGCCCACAGGGAGAACAGGGGTTGCAAGGAGAACAAGGCTCACAAGGAACGCAAGGCTCACAAGGAACGCAAGGCCCACAAGGAAATCAAGGCCCACAGGGGAACACGGGGCCACAAGGTCCTCAAGGAAATCCGGGTTTTCCCGGAGCACAAGGTGAAAAAGGAGATCCAGGTAATTCCGGCGCAAGGCTTTATGTTTTTAGCGGGAACAATTATTTGACAAATCAGTCTTATTTTGTTGATTTGCCGGGTCTTGGCCCTCAGATAAATGATTACATGATTTTTGTTTTTCTAATGGACACATCTTTAAATTTGAGATACCCCATTCCCGGTTCGGGAGTTAGTGGATTGACTACCTACAGGGTTTGGTGGCTTCGCTCGGGTGCCAACATCAATGTTAGGACACAACGAAGTGCTGGACCAGGTGAAACCTACGGGGAGGTACGGGTTATAGCCATTCCTGTCACCCAAATGCCTACGGCTAGGGTAGCTGCGCCGGATGTAGATTTTGACAACTACGAGGAGTTGGTGAGGTATTACGGGCTTTAAATATTAAATGCTGGTGCATTGTAATTTTTGTCACTGCTTTTATCGGAGTTTTCCGGTATTTTCGCCATTGAACGTATAAAAAAAAGCGATGAATTGGAAAAAAGAAATAAAAGGTTGGGCGATAATGCTGGGGGTTTTCGGGATACTTTATTTTACGGGACTCATGACTCCGATAATGGGGGGTGTACAATCCCTGTTGCTTTCCACCGGCCTGATCAAGCCAACGATTACGCTTGATAATAAGGAAAAGCAGGCCTTTGATTTTACCGGGGATTTTTTGGACATGGAAGGAAATCGGGTTGCCCTTTCCAATTACCGGGGCAAAACGGTATTTATCAATCTTTGGGCCACCTGGTGTCCCCCATGTAGGGCAGAAATGCCGCATATCTCCGAACTTTACAAGAAAGTGGGGACGGATAAGGAAGTTGAGTTTTTGATGATTGCGCTGGATGACGATTTCGAAAAGAGCAAAAAATATATCAGGGACAAAGGATTTCAGTTTCCCGTGGTACATGCCGCCTACGGACTAAACGCCTCCCTGCAAAGTCAGGCCATTCCCACTACCCTGGTGGTAAGTCCTGCCGGAGAAATTGTTTTCTATCAGGAGGGGATGAGCAATTTTGATACCCCTGAGTTTAGGGAGTTTCTGACTGGGCTAAGCAAGGATTAGGAGACTTGAAAGGGCATGGGTTGTTTGGTTTGGTTATCAAAACTGACATTAGAGAAATCTAGGGTACCGTGGATGAAGAAAGATGGGATTAGGTATGGCGTTAAGATAGAATCTGCATTTAAAATTAAAGAAGCTTTTCATAAAATCGCCACAATTAAAGTAGGCTCTATTTTATTCCTTTCAGCTTCGAACTGATCAGGTGTATACTTATAATTACTTTAAACCCAATATTGACTATCCCGCTCTCTGAACCAACTTCAAAAACTCCACCAAGCCGACTACTTCAATACCACCCTTCATTGGGAATTGATCAGAACCGGCATAGAGGACAAATTTTCTTGTGGCTTGGATATCCTCACAGGCGCGGTGAAATCCTGAACTTACGGTGGGAGAGATTGATTTTTTAACTTCCACCGCCCAAACTTCCCTATCAGGTCCTTCCAGAACCAAGTCAATTTCACTTTGGTTACTCGAGCGGTAGTAACTGGAAACCCATTTGGAGGAAAGCTGGTTGAGAATGTTTTCGATCACAAATCCCTCCCAACTTGCACCTACCAAAGGATGCCCCATCAATTGATCGAAACTGGAAATATTCAGTAAATTATGTAGCAAACCAGCATCCCGGATATAAATTTTCGGCGACTTGACCAGTCGCTTTTTTGTGTTTCCAGACCAAGGTTGCACTTGCCTCACCATAAAAAAATCTTGGAGTATGTCCAAATAAGTTCGGATCGTAGTGTGACTGACTTCCAAACTTTTGCCTATTTCGCTAAGAACTGCCTGCTGTCCGTGGTAATGGGACAGCATGGTCCAAAATCGCTTCATCCTTGTAGCAGAAACCTGAGGCCCAAATAAAGGGATGTCCCGTTCTACATAGGTGGCGATAAAGTCATGCCTCCAATTCCAACTTTCGTTTTCTGATTCAGCTAAATAACTATCGGGAAATCCCCCCCTGAACCACAATTTCTCATAGTTGAATCCCAATGGATCATCCTGATGTAGTTCCATTACAGAAAATGGAGCGAGTTCCAAATACCTGATTCTTCCGGCCAACGACTCAGATGTCTGTTGCAACAAATCTTTGGAAGCTGATCCCAGCAGCAAAAAATGGCCAAAGCGTTCACCAGCCCTTTTTCTGATATCTACCAACCCCCGAATGATTTTAAACAATTCGGGGCGGCGCTGTATTTCATCGATAACCAAAAGTTGGTTCTCAAACCTTCTTAGGTAGCTTTCCGCATCATCCAACTTTGCCAGATCCGAATCCAGCTCCAAATCCAAGTAATGGATGGGTTTGCCCAAGGTGGATTTGGCGAGATCCATCGCCAGCGTAGTTTTCCCCACTTGTCTTGGGCCTAGAATAACGACCACAGGCATTGCTTTCAATGCTTGGGTCAAGTTGTCTTCAAGAAATCTGCCGATCATAATCTGTCTTAAA
>JBBQXZ010000367.1:0-4530 GCA_038209145.1 Cytophagales bacterium
CCTGAAACCCCGCATTGTATTTGCCAGTTCTTGCGGAGTCTTTGGTGGCGATGTAACCCAAGTGATCACGGATGAGACGGATCCCAAGCCACGCAGCTCTTACGGTACCCAAAAAGTCTTGGTCGAGTTGCTGATCAACGATTATAGTCGGCGTGGTTTTGTGGATGGTCGAAGCATCCGACTTCCGACCATCACCGTGCGTCCGGGCAAACCCAATGCAGCCACCTCTTCTTTTATCAGTGGGATTATCCGGGAACCGCTAAACGGTCAGACTGCCACGTACCCCGTCCCTCCGGCTACCTTTTTTTGGGTATTGTCTCCCAAGCGGGTGGTGGAGAATTTTATCCATGCGGCCAATATCGGAGAATCTGAACTTGGCAATGACCGAACCATCACCCTGCCAGGCTTGACGGTCTCGGTACAAGAAATGCTTGACAGCCTGGAAAAAATCGCAGGGTCCGCAGTAACCCAACGGGTTTCCTATGTGCCTGATGCCTTTCTGGAAAGTATTGTCCTGACCTGGCCTGCCAAAATAGATCCCAAACGCAGTCTTCAACTGGGTTTTGTGCGGGACAGTGGAATGGATGAAATTATTCAGCAATATGTCCAAGAACAGGGCATTGCATTAACCAAGGAATAGAAAATTATGCCAAATCAACAAAAAATAGCTCTTGTTACCGGAGCAGGGTCGGGAATTGGCCGGGCGGTAGCCATCGCATTGGATCAGGATGGTTGGTCCCTGGTGCTGGCAGGCAGAAGGGAAGAAGCCCTGCGGGAAACTGCCGAATTGTGTATCTACAACCAGGCGTTGCCTGTGCCTACCGATATCTCTGATTCTCATAGTGTACGTCAATTATTTGTGCAGATTAAAGAAAGGTTTGGTCGCTTAGACCTGCTGTTTAACAATGCCGGAACCAATGCCCAGATCATGCCTTTGGAAGAGTTGCCCTTGGAAGCATGGCGGCAGGTTTTTGACACCAACGTGACGGGAGCTTTTCTGTGTACCCAGGAAGCGTTCAAGCTGATGAAATCCCAAGACCCAACAGGTGGAAGAATCATCAACAACGGATCGATTTCCGCCCATGTGCCCAGGCCGTTTGCGGCTCCCTATACGGCGAGTAAGCATGCGGTCACCGGACTGACCAAAGCCACTTCGCTGGAAGGGAGGCCATTCAATATCGCCTGTGGACAGATTGACATTGGGAATGCAAGCAGTGCCATGACCCAGAAAATAGAGGCGGGAACGCCTCAAGCCGATGGGTCTCTAAAAGTGGAACCAACCATGACCGTTGAAGATGTTGGTCGTACCATCGTATTTATGGCCAGTTTGCCACTGGATACCAATGTCCCCTTCCTTACTGTGATGGCGAATGGGATGCCGTATATGGGACGGGGGTAGTAGAGACAACGCATGCGTTGTCTCTACAACAACCCCAACAACCCCAAACCATCGGACAATAACGATATCAAAATCAAGGAAAAAATACCATTTCGTCAATTGTAGGCGGATATAAATCTGCCGTCACCAAACATGCCATTCGATTAGGATTGGAATTTGGGATAAGGAACCCAATTTGAGGATGATGAAAAGAATGGATGCACTATTTATTTCGATGGGATTCACAGAGAGTTTTTAACGGGAAATTTATTATGATAAAGAGCGACGCACGGCGTAGGCAGGATATAAAACGGGTAGTGCTTTTCATTGTGTTCTTTTCAGTACCAATCGGGTTGTTTCAGACCTGCAAGGTAAGGAGACTTACCGTTCCAAATGACTCCAACTCAAAGCTGGAAAAGCAGTCTGGTGCTTCGCTTTTTGAGACCTATTACGAACTAACAAAAACGCTGACCGGGGAAGAATTAAAGCTTGCCCTCCACCGGATTATCCGAAAGCATAAGGTATTTACTTACGACCAAGTCTGGGACATCCTGCCCGAAACAGATAAAGATCCAATTAATCCAGATAAGCTGATACTGCTGTACTCCCTTCGATCACAACCAGTGGCACATCGGGATAGAGGTACCCGGTACGACTATAAATCCAATGGATATACCCTGATAGATTCCTGGAACAGGGAGCATGTCTGGCCCAAATCCCACGGCTTTCCCAACCCGAACGATACGGCTTATACAGACCTGCACCACCTGCGTCCAAGCGACCGTTCGGTCAATTCAGCCAAAAACTCCCGTTCCTTTGATGAAGCGGATATTATCTTTTTCGACAACGGGGGAACAGTAGAAACCGAAAATCGGAGTTCCAGGGAATCTTGGGCATGGGAACCTTCAGATGCGGTAAAAGGAGATATTGCCAGAATGGTGTTTTACATGGACGTGCGCTATGAAGGGCCTAAATACGACCTGGAGTTGGTTGACTCCATCATCCCGAGACAAAACAAATTGCCCCTTTTGGGCAAACTTTCCACCTTGCTCGAATGGCACAGGCAGGACCCGGTGAGCAGGTGGGAAAAGAGGCGAAATGAGGTGATTTTCAAAAACTACCAAGGCAACCGAAACCCATTTATTGACAATCCGGACTGGGTGGAAGCAATCTGGGGAGATCAGAACAACTAAATCAATATAAGTACTTCCTGGTTTTATTGGGCTTCTCCAAGAGCCAGTGTATACCAGTTGTTTGGGTCATAGTACATTTCTTTAGACTTAAATCCAGCCGTTTCCATTATTTGCCGCAATTCCGTGGCATCGTATTTCTTCGATATTTCGGTATGGATGACCTCATATTTTTCAAACTGAAACGGGTTACCTTCTATGGTGATTTCCTGCTTTTGCAGGCTCACTAAAAAACTCTGGGCAAGCCCATCCAACGGATTGTAGGTGGCATAATGATCAAAGTAATTCAGATCGAAACTGCCATTCAGTTCCCGGTTGATCCTTTCCAGTAGGTTCATGTTAAACTGTTTCGTCAGGCCTGCAGGATCGTTATAAGCGTTGAGTATTTGTTTCGGATTCTTTTTCAGATCAGCGGCAAGCAGAAAATAATCCCCGGACTGCATGCATCCTTTCACAAATTTCAAGAAAGATAACGCCTCATCTTTATTGAAATTCCCGATGTTACTACCTAGGAATAGGATCAGCTTCGTTCCGTTCTTCGGAGGAAACTCCGTTAGTGTACGGTGGTAGTCGCCCACAATGGGAGTAACGGGCAGCTGAGGCAGCTGTTCAGCCAGGTATTTCTGGTTGAATTTCAAAATATCAGCAGAAATATCCATGGGGAAATAGGCCACTTCCTTACCCAACTCCATAAACTTTTCGAGCAGGATGCTCGTCTTCGTACCATCCCCCGCACCTAATTCCAACACTTGCACAGTGTCGGAGTTTATGGCCCCGACGATGTTTTTAGCCTTATTTTCCAAAATGGACTTTTCGCAGGAAGGAAGGTAGTATTCTTCCATATCCATAATCTGCTGAAAGATTTCAGAACCTATGTGATCATAAAAGTATTTGGAAGAAATCCGTTTGGTTTTTGATTGCAATCCGCTGATGACATCTTCCAAAAAGGCAGTTTGTTCTAGTATTTCGCTCATTGTTTTACCAATCTTATGCCTGAGAAAATCCACCGGGAGGAAGGGTGGAAGAAATTTCTGTAAGTTTTTCGGCTATGGCCTGCGGGAGTAGCTACCGAGCTGCCCCTTAAAACGTGCTGACTGACCATGAATTTTCCGTTATATTCACCCAGAGCTCCTGGTGCCTTTGAGAATCCGTGATATGGAAGGTAGGCACTGTTGGTCCACTCCCATAATTGACCCGGTGGTACTAGGTCTGACGCAACTTCCCTTTCAAATTCGGTGGGAAGTCTTGCGCCCGCCCATTCCGAATACGCCATGGCTTCATACAGGCTGACGTGCTGTACGGGGAGGTTTGGATTGACTTGTTGAAATCCGTTGAAGGTATAGGCCCACCATTCACCATCTAATTTGTGCCAGTACAGCGGTGCCTGAATGTTGTTGGATCGAATAAAATCCCATCCCTCAGAAAGCCACAGGTTGAAGTCAGCATATCCGCCATCCGAAATAAATGCCATATATTCGGCATTGGTAATGAGCCGGTTCGAAATCTGAAAACCCTCTAAATAAACCTGATGTTGCCGGCATTCATTGTCATAGCAAAAGTCATCCCCGGAAGCTCCGATGGTATATATTCCTTGGGAAACTTCTTCAAACTTTACATCGGCTGATTCGGCGATAAGCTGAAATCCCTCCCCATAGACGGGGAATGTAGGCTGGTTTCCCAGAATATATTTGATGTCATAGACCAGGAGTTCCTGATGTTGTTCTTCGTGGTTGATACCCAGTTCAAGTATTTTTAATACCTCATCCGCTGGATCTTGCCCCAGTAATTTAAGCAGAGATTCAGTTACATGGGACCTGTATGCCATGACTTCCCTTACTGGAGGACGGCTCATCAATCCGCGATTTGGACGCAATACCCGTTTTCCGGCATTGTTATAGTAACTGTTGAAGAGATAGGCAAAATCCTCGTCAAAAAGCTTGTAGCCTTCCAAATAGGGAATTA
>JBBQXZ010000368.1:0-4442 GCA_038209145.1 Cytophagales bacterium
AACTGTAAAGAAAATTACATAATTCAAATAAATAGTCTCTTTCAAAGCGGCCCACCGTTCCTTTATTTTAAAAAAATCATGTAATCCTAGCGGCTTTATGACTCCTCACTAATCATTCCCCATCCCAAGCATCATGTAAGCTTTCCCCAGCTACCTGATCAAGAAGAAAAAAATGACAAAACAAATGCAGTAAATCAAACAAAGGATTATATTTAACCATTGAGTGAGTCAACAGGGAACCCTTTCAGTCCAACTGTGTTTGAATAAAAATCACAGCAATCAGGGGAATCTCTCAATTCTACCGAATCAAATGAAACCCAATAAACCTATGAGCAGGTGTCTTTTTCTATTTATTCTCTATTTATTCCCCTTTTGGATTCTGGCAGGATATGCCTAATTGATGAGCCCCCATCTCATTGATTCTGAAAACCGGGTAACTTTTACGGTCAATGCCCCCAATGCCAGAGAAGTAAGCATCATTAACCTGGGCGATCCGGATGCGATGGGGGCTGCTACTTATTCGCTCACCAAAGGTGAAGATGGTATTTGGTCCGTCAAAACCAATCCTTGCCGGCCTGGATTTCATTATTATAACTTGAGCATCGACGGATTCGAAAGTGCCGATCCTAAAAGTCAACTCTATTTCGGCTGGGGAAAATGGACAAGTGGACTGGAAATACCAGAACAAAGCACCAGCTTCTATTCCCCTGTTGAAGGACCCCTAGGTGAGGTCACTACGCATTGGTATTTCTCCAATACCACCAACACACTCAGAAAAAGCCTTGTTTACACCCCTCCCGGGTACCGGTCTCAAATTGGGGTAAAATATCCCGTGCTCTATCTGCAACACGGAGCCGGAGAAAGTGAGCTGGGCTGGACCATGCAGGGAAAAGTAAATGTAATCCTGGATAACCTCATTCACTCGGAAAAAGCAAAACCCATGCTCATCGTGATGGACAACGGCTATGCCGCTGCCTCAGGATCTCCCAACCCCAGCCGACCGGATGCTAAGGACAACCGGTTTGAGGAAAACCTGATCCATGATCTGATGCCCTCCATAGATGCCAATTACCGAACCCTCAACTCTAGGGAGAACCGGGCGATAGCAGGGCTTTCCATGGGTGCCGGTCAAGCTCAGCGGATTGGATTTGCGCATTTGGATACTTTCAGTGCCATAGGCGCCTTCAGCGGTGCAGCTCGGGATTTTGATATAGAGTCTTCATTTGGCGGAATCTTCAACGATACCGATGCGTTTCACGAAAAGTTAACCCTATATTGGATAGGTTGTGGCGAGCAGGATTTTTTATATGATGGTGCCGTAAAGCAGCACAATGCCTTATCAGAACGCGGGATTTCTCATGAGTGGCATGAGATGCCCGGGTCCCACGAATGGCAAGTCTGGCGAAGACACTTGTATGAGTTTGCCCAAAAAGTGTTTCAGGATTGAAAATCACCTCATTCCATGAAGCGGAATTAACAGCTTGATTATGTGAAATAGAATTAAATTCTAATATAATACCCCTACCTTTATAATAACTTGAATAAAATAAAATTAATACTTCGTCGACATGCAAAAAATTCTCCTCCTATTCTTATTTATTGGCTTATCGTCTACTATCGGTCTAGCTCAGGAGATCCGGGTTTATAAGGCACCTAAATTTAGATATGAATGGAGTAAACCCTCCTACTATCCGGACAGGGTTGTGTTGAACTTTGGCCAGCGGCCCGAGCATGAAGTAAATGTCACCTGGCGGACGGATACCACCATTCAGGTGGCGATGGCCGAAATAGCCGTAGCAACGGCTGCTCCAAAATTCTGGAGAAACGGGAAAACATTGACTGCGAAAACCACCGTATTGGATGCTATAAAAATCAACGAAGCAGAGGTAAAAGCAAATTACCATTCAGTGGAATTTACGGATTTGATTCCAGATACCATGTATGGTTACCGGGTCGGAGATGGCGAAACTTGGAGTGAATGGTTTCAATTCCGTACCGCATCAATTGAAAAAAATGATAAGTTCTCTTTTCTTTATTTGGGAGATGCCCAGAATTACATCCTGGAATTGTGGGCGAGGTTGATCCGGGAAGGATATAGAAAAGCACCTGAAGCCAAGTTTATCATTCATGCTGGTGACCTGGTAAACCATGCCCACCGGGAACAGGAATGGCACGAGTGGTTTACTGCGGGAGGATTTATACACAGCATGCTGCCATCTGTTCCCGTCCCGGGAAATCATGAATACCGGGCCATCCCCGAAATCTATGGGGAAAATTCCCCCCGTCAACTTTCGGCACAGTGGAAGCATCAATTTACCCTCCCACAAAACGGACCTGAGGGACTCGAAGAAACAGTTTATTACATGGATTATCAGGATGTCCGATTGATATTTTTGAACAGTAATCTGGAACATCAAAAACAGGCCGTTTGGGTGGAGAAAGTCTTGGCTGAAAATCCGCAAAAATGGACCATCTTAACCTATCATCACCCCCTTTTCTCAGCATCTGATGGGCGGGATAATACCGAGCTAAGGGAATTATGGAAACCCATATTTGATAAATATAAGGTTGACTTGGCCCTGCAGGGCCACGATCACAGCTATGCCCGGGGACGGGTATCCCCGGAGGACAACGTTTTGGATGGCGTCAACATGCTGGATAAAACGGGGACTGTTTATGTCGTATCTGTCAGCGGAGGTAAAATGTACGGGTTAAATCCAAACCGATGGGCAGACTTGGAAGCCGAGCAGGATCGGGCAGCCGAAAACACCCAGTTGTTTCAGGTGATTACCATCGAAGGAGACAAACTCCAATTTGAGGCATATACCGCTATTGGAGAACTTTATGATGCTTTTGATTTGATTAAAGAGGAGTCTGGAATAAACCGATTTACAGAACGGAAAGGGGAGGCGGTTGAAGAGATGCTTTTCTCGAATACTATTTCCTATGAAGATCAGCTTCCCGCATCTACTCAGGATACCATCCTGGCGGCTTACCCGGGATACAGTGTAAGCCGGGTAAATGCGTCAGAAAGAGAAGGTAAGATTGTTTTTCAAGTGCGGTTAGTTAAAGGATCGGAACAGATTAACATTGTCACGGATGGTAGTGGAAAGGTTTTAGACAATTAGAAAATCAATTGGTGGAACAGTACATTTCTCAAAAACAAGATAAAAAAGTGTTTCCCTTTTGGCTAGCTGCTAACCCAAATTCGGGTAACTCAGGAAATTGAAAATTTTTTTAATTTTTTAAACCACGAACAGGCAACTGAACCTCATAAAATTTCTTCCAAATTTCAACCTTACAGTTTGCCTGCGTTCCTGCTAAATTTCATTTTTAACCAAAGCCAATTCGTGTTTAACCCAAACAAGATTGATATCCGGGAGTTGTAAATATGGCACTAGGCATGAAGATTGTTTTATTATTTTGAAACTCAAAAAATAAAAATAGCGGTTCTTTACCCAATTTATCGTAAAGCTTCCTGCGAACCCCAATAATTTTATCTCTGTTCAACTACATTCAATACCATCTTATGAAAGCTATCTGGAAAAATACCGTAATCGCTGAAAGCGATAAAACAGTAAAGCTGGAAGGAAATCATTATTTCCCTCCCCAAGCCATTAAAAAAGAATACTTTACCCCCACACCCACCCAAAGCACTTGTCCCTGGAAAGGAGTCGCATCGTACTACACCATTGAAATAGACGGTGAATCCAACAAGGATGCAGCCTGGTTTTACCCGAATCCAAAATCCGAGGCCAAAGAAATAAAAGACCATATCGCCTTCTGGAAAGGTGTGAAAGTAGAAGAGTAGGCGGCATTTTTGAACATTCCAATTAATCCGCATGTATTTGTCGGTCGCAAGGTAGATTAATTTCCAAAACCAATCAATTTCAGAGCAGCCTATGCCGCATCAGCAATTAATAGATAAGATAAAGCAAACGAGAAACGAGATGGAACTCATTTGTTCTCCGCTGGAAATTGAGGATTATATTCCCCAACCTATCCCGGATGTTTCCCCTCCGAAATGGCATCTGGGACACACCACCTGGTTTTTTGAAGCTTTTGTTTTAATTCCCTATTTGGAAGGCTACAAGCTTTTTGACGAGGATTTTGCCTATCTCTTCAACAGTTACTACAACAATGCCGGAAAACGGGTATTGCGTCCAAATCGCGGACTGATGAGCCGTCCTCCAGTAAGGGAAGTGATGGCTTACAGGTTCCATGTAACTGAATCCCTGCTAAAATTACTGGAGCAGGATCCAGTGGATGAGGTATTAAGAATACTTGAACTGGGTATCAACCATGAAGAGCAGCACCAGGAACTCTTGGTCTATGACATCAAATATATTCTGGGAAACCAGCCTACATTCCCCAGCTATGGGGTGCGATTTCAGCTTACCGCCGAATCAGCCGATGTAAAGTTTGAAGAAGTATCCCAAGGA
>JBBQXZ010000369.1:0-4435 GCA_038209145.1 Cytophagales bacterium
CGAGAGACGAGACTTTGGTCAGTGAAATCCTACGGGATGTCAAAGAAAATTTAACCAAAATCAACCACCACGGTAAACGGGCAGATGCGATAGTGAAAGGCATGCTTGCCCATAGCCGCACAAGCAAAGGTGAAAAAGTACCTACTGATATCAATGCGTTGGCTGATGAATACTTACGACTAAGCTACCACGGCTTACGAGCAAAAGACAAGAATTTTAATGCGGACTTTGTGACGGACTTCGATCCTGACTTACCAAAAATCAATGTCATCCCACAGGATATCGGAAGGGTGCTGCTGAATATCATCAACAATGCTTTTCAGGCTTGTGGAAATTCAGAATAAAAACTTAAAGTAGAGGTTTCTACAAAAATAAAAGGCGATAAAATAGAAATCTCCGTCTCCGACAACGGCCCCGGCATCCCCGACTCCATCAAAGAAAAGATCTTCCAGCCTTTCTTCACTACCAAGCCTAGCGGGTCTGGAACGGGACTTGGTCTCTCCCTGAGTTATGATATCATTAAGGCGCATGGCGGTGAGATACGTTTCAGTAGTTCGGAGGAAAATGGAACGATATTTACTGTTTTTCTACCTACGGCTAATTAATTGGGTTTTGACGGGTTAATATGGTATATTTATTAAATTCTATTCAGATTGCGAGGGTCAGGATTTCATTAAGAGTAAGGGTTTAATTAAAAAACTGAAATGAAAATACTTATCGTAGATGATGAAAGAGATATTGAAATACTTTTTCTTCAAAAATTCCGAAAAGAAATCAAATCCGGGAAATTGGAGCTGGTATTTGCCTTTTCAGGTGATGAGGCATTGAACGTTTTGACGGCATCCCAACCGCCAACAGTGGTATATGTTTTTTCCGATATCAATATGCCGGGGATGACTGGTTTGGTTCTTTTGGAAAAAATCAAGCAGAAATACCCCAAAATAACCGTAAGTATGATATCTGCCTATGGAGATGCGGAAAACTACAAAAGAGCCATCGAATCCGGGGCCAAAGGGTTTTTTACCAAACCCATAGATTTCACCTCGCTGAAAAAAGAAATCGGATCTTTACTGTATAATCTCTAATTGAATTAAAAAAATGGCTAAAATACTAGTGGTAGACGACGAGCCGGATTTGGAAGTATTAATCAAACAAAAGTTCCGTCAGAAAATCCGTCAGAACGAATACGAATTTATTTTTGCATGCAACGGGTTGGACGCGTTGGAAAAGTTGAAGGAAAACGCAGATATAGATCTGATATTGAGTGATATTAACATGCCGGAAATGGATGGACTCACACTTTTATCTAAACTCACTGAACAGAACGGATTATTTAAATCTGTGATTGTCTCGGCTTATGGAGACATGGAAAACATCAGGATTGCCATGAATAGGGGGGCTTTTGACTTCATTACCAAACCCATTGATTTTAAAGATCTGGAAATTACCATTGCTAAGACGCTTTCCCATGTCTTGCATTTGAGACAAACCTTACAAGCATTAAAAGAGAATAATATTCTTCGCTTGTATGTGGACGAAACAGTCCTGAATTTTATGGGAGGTAGAGAGTTTGAGCAATCCTTGCTTCAAAATGAAACTGTAGAGGGGTCGGTTGCATTTATTGATATATGCGGTTTTACGGCTATTAGCGAAACCCAACCTGCAGATCAGGTTGTTAACATGTTGAACGAATATTTCGACCTCATGGTGAAAGAAATAATTCAGGAACAGGGTGTTGTAGATAAATTTATGGGGGATGCATTAATGGCGGTATTTAAGGGTGAATACCACCTGGATAGGGCGATAGACGCCTGTGTCGCAATCAGGGATAAAATAGACAAACTTCCTGCTGACTCCGATGCCAAAATTTATCATCCCCATGTTTCTATCGGTATAAACAGTGGAGAAATGGTTTCTGGAAACATTGGATCAAGTACGTTAAGGAGGTTAGATTATACCGTTGTCGGCGATGTGGTCAATGTGGCCGCAAGGCTCCAATCCGCGGCTGAAGTAGGACAGATTTTGATTACTGAAAAAAACTATCAGTTGGTGAAGGAGTCTTTCGAGTGTAAAAAAGTAGGTGAAGTGTTGGTGAAAAACAAACAAAAGCCATTAACTGTCTACGAAGTTCTAAAGTAGGCCCTAACTGATTCTCATGTATTGATTTCTGATCTATCACTGTCTTTTTAACCAAGTGAGTTTTTGCAAGGGTATTTCTCGTGTTTATTTCAGCTTTTTTATATGGAGATCAGATGATTGTTTTTAAAAAAATTGTGATTTTGAATTCAGAAGTTGACAGGGGACATGAAAAAAACAATATACCTGCAAGATGGTACAAGGACATCCCTTGCGTCACTTTTTTTAGAAAGTTCTATTTAGTCGGCTTTCGGCTACGATAAATTTTTTTGACATCATTATTTTAAGTATTTTAGAGGATTAAGTTTAATAATGGAAATATGAGTAAATCAGACAGTATCAAATGGAAATCCATTTTTTCTTTTAGGTCGATTTCATTTATGGTGCTGGGGGTGTTCTTTGCCGTCGTTGGACTACAGGGATTTATGGTCCCCAATAACTTTTTGGATGGGGGGGTTACTGGAATATCGATCTTGGTTAAAGGTTTTTCAAACATCCACATCAGTATATTACTTGTAGTCTTTAATATCCCCTTTCTTATTGTGGGGTATCGGAAGATCGGAAAGACATTTAGTCTACAAGCATTAATTGCCATTTTGCTGTTGGCAGCAGGGATGTATTTTATTGAAATCCCTGCCTTTACTACCGACAAGGTACTGATTGCTGTTTTTGGGGGCTTCTTCGTCGGATTGGGAATTGGGTTTGTGATCCGTGGTGGAGGGGTGATTGACGGGCTGGAAGTCATCGGGTACTATACCCAAAAAAAATCGAGTCTGACCTCTGGGGAAATTATTCTGGCGCTGAATAGCCTGATCATTATTGGGGCGGCATTTAAATTTGGAATTGAAACAGGGATGTATTCTATTTTGGTTTATTATACCGCGATGAAAACCTCCGACTACGTGGTGAATGGATTTGAAGAATATACTGCCTTGACCATTATTTCTGCCAACTATCAAACGGTTAAGGAACTTATTGTGGAGGATTTTGGAAAAGCGGTTACGCTTTACAAAGGTAAAAGGGGATATTTGCCCGGAATGATCGACGAAGTGCATGATGTGGATATCATTATGACGGTGGTCACAAGGCTGGAAATTCACCGCCTCAAAGAGGCAATAGGTGAAATTGACCCCAAAGCTTTTTTATATGTTCAGAGTATTAAGGAAGTAAAAGGAGGATTAATCAAAAAGAAAAGTGGGCACGGCTAATATGGAGAGATTTAATATACTTTTTGAAAACCTGATGTGTAGATTTAAGAAAAATCTTCCTGCAAACCTTACCTATCACAATGCATCGCATACCAAGTATGTTTTGGATAAGGCGATACTCATTGCGAAAGAAGAAAAAATACAAGGGGATCAATTGGACTTAGTAAAGGTGGCCGCACTATACCATGACAGTGGCTTCTTGAAGGGGATTATTGATCATGAAAATGTAGGTTGTGAAATCGTAAAAGCTGAACTTCCAGAAAAAGGTTTCAGTCCCTTAGATATCCACCAAATCTGCCAAATGATTATCGCCACCAAAATTCCTCAAAGACCTCAAAACCTTTTGGGTAAAATTGTCGCAGATGCGGACTTGGAATATCTTGGAACGGATTTATTTGATATCGGATCTCAACGATTGTTCGATGAACTGAGGCATTTTAATTCCGGACTGACACGTACCGAGTGGATCAAAATGCAAATCCGGTTCTTGGAATCCCATCAATACCATACCGTCTATTGTCAAAATTTCCGGCAACCAAAGAAATTGCAACATCTTTCCAGATTAAAAGAGGAACTCCTCGAAATAACATAAGCATTAAGGTATCCAAATCTGCAAAGAAGCATCTTATGTAAAAATCAATTGATTCATCAATTCCAGTTTTTAGAGTTTTTTACTGCAATAGAATCCGGATTTCCGTTGGAATTCACCTACATCCATCTTCAGGAATATCAAAGAACACTTCGAAACAAAGATAAGAGAGATGACAACAAACTGATTGCACTATTTAAGGTGCTTTCTCCTGAACACCTTCTGAAACTTCCATTTACCAACGACAGTAACAGCCTTGACAAGCGTTTTTACAGTGAGTTGCTGCACATCATTGGCCTGACAGAAATCAAGGAAGGCGGTAAAAAACTTATAAACCGAAACAAAGAAGGCGAGCGAACTACTGGAAGTATCTTGGAGGATACCATCATTCAGTTGGACAGCTTGGATAAAATTGGCCGGTTGGAGCGGCCAAGCCACTATGGGAATACGCATGAGGATAGGCTTTTTAATGTTGGGCTGGAATTGAACATCACCTGGATCA
>JBBQXZ010000370.1:0-4420 GCA_038209145.1 Cytophagales bacterium
TTAAAAACAATCCGATGGAATTGGTTGTGTTGCCATGGGGAGCCACCGAAGCCCACAACTATCATTTGCCCTATGGGACGGATGTATTTGAAGCCGACGCCATAGCTGCGGCCGCCGGTAAAATTGCCTGGGAGGCAGGGGCAAAAGTAATGATCCTTCCTACCATACCTTTCGGTGTCAATACCGGCCAAGCGGACATTTACCTGGACATCAACCTAAATCCCAGTACCCAACTTGCCATGCTCAAAGATATTGTGACGGTGCTTAACCGGCAGGGAATTTCCAAATTACTGATTTTGAACAGCCACGGTGGAAATGATTTCAAAACTATGCTTAGGGAAATCGGACTTCAATATCCAGACATGTTTTTCAGTACGTGCAACTGGTTTCAATCTATGGATAAGTCCCAATATTTCGAAAAGACGGGGGACCATGCTGATGAGATGGAAACCAGCCTTATACAGTTCCTTCATCCGGAACTTGTACTGCCCCTGGAAGAGGCAGGGGACGGCGCTGAAAAAAAATCAAAAGTAGCCGGAATCCGTGAAGGCTGGGCGTGGGCGGAACGACGCTGGTCCATGGTCTCTGCGGATACAGGAATCGGTGATCCGAAACTTTCTACTGCCGAAAAGGGTGAAAAATTCCTGAAAGACGTCAGCCTAAAGCTAGCCAAATTGATGCAGGAAATTGCCAAATTGGACATAAAGGATCGATACGAATAATCAGAAAAATTAATATGAAGCATTCCATTCAGCTATCTTTTCTTTTGGCAATTTGTTTTTCCCTAGGAATCAATGAAATCCAAGGCCAGACATTTACCCGTCAAGATACCCTAAGGGGATCCGTCACTCCCGAGCGTGCCTGGTGGGACCTGACCTATTATCACTTGGACATTCAGGTAGACCCCAACCGAAAATCCATTCAGGGTAAAAATACCATCCACTACCAAGTGATTGATCCCTTTCAAGTGGTTCAGATAGACCTGCAAGAGCCCATGAAGGTCGAAAAATTCGTTCAGGAAGGCAAAACACTTACCTATAAAAAAGAAGGGAACGTTTATTTTGTAACCCTTCAGAAACCGCAAAAGGCCGGAAAAATGCAGCAATTGGAAGTCGTCTATGGAGGTATTCCGAAAGTCAGTGTCAACCCGCCCTGGTCGGGAGGCATTACCTGGACTTCAGATGCCAACGGCTTTCCCTATATTGCCAATTCCAACCAAGGGGACGGTGCCAGTCTTTGGTGGCCCTGCAAAGACCACATGTACGACGAACCGGACAGCATGTTGATCAGTGTGCGGGTACCGAATCCCCTTATGAATGTTTCCAACGGCCGTCTTCGTCAGGTTGAAACGCACGATGATCAGACGAGGACATTTCATTGGTACGTGGATAATCCGATCAACAATTACGGCGTAAATCTAAGCATCGGCGATTATGCCCATTTTTCAGAAATTTACCTGGGGGAAAAAGGACCGCTGACGATGGATTATTTTGTATTGCGGGACAACTTGGAAAAGGCCACCACACATTTCAAGGATGCGCCCAAAATGATGCGTGCCTTTGAATATTGGTTTGGCCCCTATCCTTTTTACGAAGACGGCTTCAAACTTATCGAAGTCCCCTACCTGGGCATGGAGCACCAAAGTGCGGTAACCTATGGCAACAAATACCTCAAGGGGTATCTGGGCAATGATTTCAGCAAGACAGGTTGGGGACTTACTTTTGATTACCTCATCATCCACGAAGCCGGGCACGAGTGGTTTGCAAACAACATTACTTATAAGGACATCGCTGATATGTGGGTGCATGAAAGCTTTACCACTTACAGTGAAGGATTATTCATTGATTATCACTATGGCAAACAGGCAGGCAACGAATACCTTGTCGGCGCCCGCCAAGTCATCAAAAACGACATCCCAATTATCGGCACCTACGATGTGAACAAGCGGGGTTCGGGTGATATGTATTTCAAAGGCGCAAATATGCTACATACCCTGCGCCAATGGATCAATGACGATGAAAAATGGCGGAAAATCCTACGGGACATGAATGTGGAATTTTATCACCAAACTGTTACCACCATGGAGATTGAACAATTCCTTATTGATCGCAGTGGTTTGCCTTTGGGTCCATTTTTTGATCAATACCTTCGGGACAACCGGGTGCCTACCCTGGAATGGAAATGGGAAAATGGAGGGTTGGTATATCGCTGGACTTCCACCGTGGACGGCTTTTACATGCCTGTCAAAATCAGCCATGGAAAAGAAGTCAGTTGGATACATCCCCTTAATGAGTGGCAACGAACAACCCGGTTGAAAGCAGGCGAAACCTTTGAAATAGATGTGAATTTTTACGTGCGAAACAAGGAATCCAAGTAGTTTTTGCATTCAATAAGGCCTACTTTTGGGCTCAAGAGAAGAAGTGAGTAGATTATGAAGGAAAATTATAAAATCGCCATCATAGGCTGTGGCAACCTGGGTTTATCCATCGTCAATGGGCTTCTTGGTGGGTCTGCCTACAAGGGCGAGAACTTGACCGTCACAAAAAGGCATCCCGAAAGCCTCTTTTACCTGCAATCTCAAGGCATAACCGTCTTGGGGGACAATGTTGAAGCTGCCAAAGATGCAGACCTTGTCATATTGGGTGTAAAGCCCTATAATGTGGAAGTGGTACTGAACGAAATCAAGCCTGTCCTCCGCAGAGACAAGCAAATTATTGTTTCTCTTGCGGCCGGGATTAACATTGCACAGATTCAGCAAATTCTGGAACCGGGCACGGCAATCTTCAGGGTAATGCCCAATATCGCCGCGGATATTCAAGAATCCATTACCTGTATCTGTGGGAAGGACTTTACAGAAGAATCCGAAACAAACGTGAAGGATGTATTTGCCAGTATCGGGGTAAATATATTTATCGAAGAACACCTGATGGAAGCGGCTACCGTCCTGGGTGCCTGTGGCATTGCCTTTGTTTTCCGCTTTATGCGGGCCATGACGCAGGGAGGAATACAGATCGGTTTCGATGCCAAAACAGCCAACAAAATCGTAACCCAAACGGTAAAAGGAGCCTCTGAATTGATTATTAAAAAGGGATTGCATCCGGAAGCCGCTATCGACAAAGTCACCACACCTAAGGGCAGCACGATTGTCGGATTAAACGAAATGGAGCATCACGGGTTCAGCGCAGCCATGGTTCGTGGCATGTTGGCTTCCTACAACAATATCGCAAAATAAAATTTTCCCATGAAAAAAATACTCGTCTGGCTACTTGGCATATCCATTGTATTGGCCTTCGTCTACATGCTTGGACCCAAAGATTCCGTCAGGGACCTGGGTGGCAATTATCCAGAAGTACCGCAAGGACTAGGTCAGTTGGAGAATTACATCATTGGCAGCGAAGATACTGTCCAAGGTCTAAAACCCAACAACGAAGCTAAAATCATTTGGGCCAACCCGTCAAATCCACAGAAAACACCCTACAGCTTTCTTTATGTTCACGGATTTGGAGCCAGTCAGATGGAAGGAGATCCGGTACATCGTCAGATTGCAGAACACTTTGGTGCCAACCTCTACCTGACCCGATTGCCGGAGCACGGAATCAAAAGAGACAATGCCTTTGAATATTTGACCCCAGAAAAGCTGGTTGCCGGAGCAAGGGAAGCATACAGCATAGCGCAGAATTTGGGTGACTCGGTTATTGTGATTGGAACATCCATGGGGGGTGCTCTATCCCTGATCTTGGCTTCCGAGCGACCTGAAATAAAAGCGCTGGTTTTATTCTCCCCCTGCATATTGGAATATGGCAATCAATTGGATCCCTTTTTCCAGCCTTGGACAAAACAGCTGATGAAGGCAGTGATGACCAACGATAAGGGAGTTCAGGAAGTCCCTAGAGAGGGCGATAAAGCAAAGTATTGGGCGGACGCTTACCACATCAACTCCTATTCCAGCCTGGCCATTTTAATCCGAAGCACCATGAATGCGGATACTTTCCGTCAGGTAAACCAACCCCTATACTTGGCTTATTTTTACAAAGATGAAGAAACACAAGATAAGGTGGTGTCCGTGCCTGCCATGTTGGAAATGTATGAGCAAGTGAGTACACCGGATCAGTTAAAAAGGAAGACGGCATTTCCAGATAGTGGGGACCATGTTATCGCTTCAAGCATTACCTCTGAAAGTTGGGAAGAAGTCTTAGCTGGAAGCATTGATTTTTTGGAGCAAGTGGTAAATCTCGCACCCGCTACTCCAGAATTGGTGGTAAATTAGGGTACAATCGGAAAGTCAGGGTGTTTTTACTTAGTTGTTTATTTTAAAAGGGAACCGCAGAGGGCACAGAGGTTTGACAGAGGACACAGCGTTTTTATATTCCTTTGTGGTCTTTGTGCTTTTTTTGTGGTCGTTTTTAGAGGGTAACCACAG
>JBBQXZ010000371.1:0-4414 GCA_038209145.1 Cytophagales bacterium
ACGGGAATAATTACAGGATGTAGTTCTGGCAATGAATCCAGTTTGGAGGAGCTTAAAGTCGTCGGAATCCGATACATTGAAGAAGATAGAGAAGTGGGGGCAATCTGAAAAAAGACAGTAATCCGGACAAAGAATTGGGCGTCTCTCAATTGAATAAATTGTTAATCCGTTTATAAATCAGTTCAAAAGCGTGGTTTCAAAAACCGTGGGAAAAGAGTTGATACATATATCAATTTTGAGTTGAGAGATTTCCATCTGTTTGGCGCTGTTCTAGTGGACGGCATTTCGATGGAGAATGGATAAAAGAAAGCAATGGGATTTTTTAAAATGATTTGTAGTCAATTCCCGATTTGGTTAGAACAGGGATTAATCTTATTTAGAGATAGACAAAAAATTACTACCAGATAGAACAGTTGGCTGTTAGTTGACAGGTTTTTACACTTGTGGAGATATGCTTGTATGGGTACCATCGCAATAAGGCGGGTTTTTCGTTTGCTTACACATGCAAAGCAAAACCTCACTATCTTCATTCGGCGTGAATTTTAAGGGTTTTAAAGATGTATTCCGGTGGGTGCCGTCACAAAATGGTTGCTTTTGGCTTTCTCCGCAGGTACACCAAGCTACCTGAATTCCCTTCCTCATTAATATTCGGGCAGGGGTGTTTCTACGGTTGTTTTGCGAATCGGGTTTTGTATCCATGGGTAAGTTATTATAAATAGAAAGGCAGCCAATCTTTTTGGCTGCCTTTCTTAAAAGTAGTGTAAGCGATTTGATTTCCAGCCTCTAAAAGAGGTGCATCAATTGACCGCCGCCTTGTAAATTAATGCGCAACAACTTCTGTGGGCACACCTTTGGTGTTTTTTGAATTTTTCTGCCAAAAGAAGAATATGGTGAACATCACGATCAGGATAATTGGGAAAGTGACCATGTTTTCTAAGGTTTCTTGTCCCGCGGCAAGGGCAAGGGCATCCCCGGTCAACCCTTCGGCTGATTTTTCAGCAGTAGAACTGTCAATCCATCCTCCGATGAAAGGCTGGAAAATAGCAGTGGAAAACATGCCAATGCCGCCGATTATAGACATTCCCAACGCCCCACTCAATGGAACTCGCTGTGCAATTGCCCCAACCATCACTGGCCAGAAGTAGCATACACCCAAAGCAAAAACGATGGCTGAAAAATACACCATCGGTCCTGTAACGACACTAAAAAGGTAAATACCTATGGTAGCCAGGATCGACCCTCCAAGGAGTACCCCTGTTTGTCCAAGTTTAGCAACTACTGGTCCCGCAAAGAAACGGCCGACGGCCATTACACCCGTTGTCAGTGCCAAAATCAACATGGCATTAGCACCACTGTTTGCCATTACGATGTTGACCCATTGTTGGGGTCCGAACTCGGAAATTGCCGTAAAGGCCATTGCGATAAACAAAAAGATAAAAACAGGGCTAATCATGGCTTTGAAATTTTCTCCCAGTGAAGTAACACCTTCCACTTTTGGCAGGGGGAATTTCTTGCCATAAAACAACACGGCATAGATGACGGTAGGAATCATAAGCACCCACATTTGAGTTTGCCACGCACCCATCACACCACCCATGGAGGTCATGATATTGGAAATGATCGCACCCAGCATGATTCCCCCAGGAAACCACATGTGGAACCTATTGAGCATTTTGTTCAACTTGGAGCTGGAATACATATCCGCAATCATGGGATTACAGGCAGCTTCTGTACAGCCGTTGCCGAAACCGATAAAAAGCGTTGAAATCAAAAGGGTGGTGTACCCGTCAGCATAGATGGTAAGCAAAATTCCCAGCGTATGGGCGATAAAGGCTACCCGCATGATGTTTGCGGGACCAAAGCTGTGGTATACCAACCCACCAATAATCATGGAAATTGGGAAACCCAAAAACCACATGGAGTTGATAAAGCCCAATTGTTCGCCACTCAATCCAAATTCTTCACCAAGTTGGGGTAAAATACCGGCCCGTATGGCAAAGGTGAAAGCGGTGGTAATCAGGGCAAAGCAACTTCCGTTAAATAAGGCGCTTTTGTTAATGTCTTCGTTCATTGAAATTGGGTTTAAAATGTTGTAAAATGGATTTTAGGGATGATTAATCGTTTTGTTCCGACAATATAAAAAAAAATGATTTCACCTTTTGTCTTTTGAAAAAAATAATAATTTTTTTTTGATAAATCTATAAATTATAAGGGTTTAAGTATATGGCAGAATCAAGCAATAGCGGGCGATTTTATAAATAGGAATAGGGAAATTGATTTCCCGGAATATTACACCGATGGTGAATGGGTTGTTCAGCGCTTTTCTTTTGGGTCCTCGTTTTTAATAAGTACTTGTGGAGCTGCCTCCATCTCGGCAGTGTGTTTTTGCGATTTCGATCGTTCATTTGACAATTCCTTAGGAGGAATCTCGATGAACTAACAGAAATTGGTTTTGATGCGTAATTTTTATTAAATTACCCACAGTTTTTCAACTATATCCAAAATATCTGACCATGAATCAAATCCAAAAAGAAGACCTTAACCAAGAGATTTTCGATCTATACGATGAGTATGTCCATAGTAAAATTAACCGGCGCGACTTTGTAAATCGCCTTTCTGTTTACGCAGTAGGGGGGCTGACCGTTTCTTCCATGATGGGTTTTTTGATGCCCAATTATGCAGCGGCAAAACGCTTTACCATGGAGGACAATCGCTTAATTTCCGAGTATGTGGAATATGACTCACCGAAAGGTGCCGGCAAAATGCGTGGCTTACTTACCAGACCTGCAGGTCAAACAGACAAATTGCCGGGAGTTTTGGTGGTTCATGAAAACCGGGGGCTCAATCCCTATATTGAGGACACCGCCCACCAAGCAGCCTTGGATGGCTTTATCGCTTTTGCGCCAGATGCGTTGACCCCGTTGGGGGGATATCCAGGTACCGATGACGAAGGCCGAGCGATGCAGGCCAAGCGGGACAGGGAAGAGATGCTTCAGGATTTTATTGCAGGATACGAAATGTTGGTGAAACACGAAGGCTGTACCGGAAAGGTAGGGGTAGTGGGTTTTTGCTTTGGAGGCTGGATTTCCAATATGATGGCTGCAAGAATTCCCGATTTGCCCGCATCGGTACCTTTCTATGGCGGTCAAGCAGCTGCGGAAGACGTTCCGGGAATCAATGCTGCCCTGCAGCTTCACTATGCCGAATTGGATACCCGGGTCAACGAAGGATGGCCCGCCTACGAGGAGGCTCTTAAAGCCAACAATAAAGACTATGAGGTTCATTTCTACCCCGCTGCCAACCATGGATTTCACAACCATTCCACTCCCCGGTATGACAGGGAGGCGGCTGAATTGGCTTGGGAAAGAACCATTGCGTTCTTTAGGGATAAGTTGTTATAAGGCTATCCTACCAGGTCCTATAAAATGTGGCAAGAGGTAATAGTGGGGCTTTGGCGAAATGAACCTTCTTTATGAGTGACTAACATCTTTAACATATAGAACCATGCCTTCCCAATCACACGTAACCGAAGACCCAACTAATCCAATCGAAGCGAATGCCCTGAATGGCAATTATGCGGCAACTACAGGCAATTCTCAAGAAGTCAATAAATCGAAAAAAAAGAATTGGCTGGTTGCCTACCTGAGAAATAAAAATGAACGATACCGCATATCTGTTCTGATATCGCTTGTTGTTGTCGGCATAGTCTCAACGATTCTGTTGGCTTATTTTTGCTATTTCATTTGGTTGCCCGCTATTTGGAGCTGGGGTTTTGATCCGCTTTCTTGGCGGGCTGTCTTTGCTGTGTTGGGAGCGATTTATTTGATATTGGGGCCTTTGTTTCCATATATAGGTCTTTGGGGTACGATTTCCGGCATAGGGGAGTTATACTCAGAGCAGGCTGCCAATGAGTTTGAGGCCAAGATCCACGAGATCGAAGTAAAGCAATCGGGCTATGAGCAAGTCCTAAAAGAAAACGATACAGAAGGATTGATCCCGTTGGTTACCTTTAGCCGGATAGAATTGGAGCAATACTATAAAATTGGGCTAAGTCAAACCCAGCGTAGCTATCAGTTCAGCATGATTGCCATGTGGCTGGGATTTTTGATTATCGCTTTTGGAATTGTTTCCTATATCGTCCCTGCCAGTTTCATAAACAGAAACCTCGTGGAGGGGAATTTTCAGATACTGACGATTTCAAGTGGAATTGTGATTGAAATTATTGCCGCACTTTTTTTGGGGATATACCGGGATTCCATCAATCGGTCAACCTATTTTTATAACAGGCAGGTTTTCATCCATAATGCCCTACTGGCTTATAAGATAGCCACATCGATGAAGGAGCCGGACCTTTCCAAAAAACTGATTATTGAAAAAATCCTTGAATTTGGTATTTCTGCAAATCCCATGGAGA
>JBBQXZ010000372.1:0-4389 GCA_038209145.1 Cytophagales bacterium
GTTTTTACTCTCCTTGATTTTTAAATTTGTCTTTAATCTGGTATCACCTATAAGCGCATTATTGGATAAAAATGCTGAATCCAACGCATTCTTTATCAATTTATTGGCTTTGTTAATCCTTATTACGCTGATATTTATTATCGGATTGATTTTGAGACATAGTAGAAGTAAAAGGCTGTTTAACATTTTTGAGTATAAATATTTACTTCATATACCATTATATTCTACCTTACGAGAAATCATAGCCCAATTTTCTGGACTTAAAAAAATGCCTTTTAGTCAGGTGGTATTAGTGGATGCCTACAATACGGGCGTACTTCTTACTGGATTTGTTACTGAAATTGCGGCAGAGGGAATTTATACGGTATTTGTTCCCACAGCACCTAACCCTATGAATGGGAATATTTACCATGTTCCGGTTTCACAATTAAGTTTTTTAAATATTGAGCCAGAAAAAGCCATGCGTTCTATAGTCGGAATGGGCACAGGTTCTTCATTATTGTTTGCTGCAAAAAATAAAGTTCAAGAGTTGGATTGATGCTAAATTAATAATCCGGAAATATGGAGAACATTACAGAAGTAGGTGTGCCTTCGCATTATTAGGTATTATACCTCCTCTTTAAATAGTTGTATATTTCAGTTCAGCAGCATTCAATTGACAATCCTAATCTTATTTATGAAAAATTTGAAAATCATATTTTCCATTCTTTTTACGTTTTTCTTCAATGCTTCTTTCGCCCAGATTTCACTCGTCTATAATCCCGAACAGGGTCCAGCCACCCATGCCGTCAGTCAATTTCTTTCGGCCCTGTTAAATGAAGGCCAGCACCTGGTGACTTTTCGGGAATTGAACCAAACTGAAAAGCCCTCCATCATCCTGGTGGATAGGGAAAACATTCCACCATCCCTGTCTTCCCAGCTACATGCCGGGGACTTTGGGGATATAAAGCCCGAAGGGTATGTCCACAAATGGACACCTGATGGGGAGTCTTTATTGATCTTGTCTTCAGACCCTGTTGGTGCCCAGTATGGTCTGTTGGATGTATCGGAGTATTATCAGACCCATAAGACCTTCAAAACCCTCCCCGCCAAACTGGTCAATGCCGGGTTTGAATACCGGGTTGTCAAGTTCAATCTGCCCTGGTCACCCTACCGGACCAGTGAAGCCATGGATGTGCATACGCATGTCAGCCGAGATTTGCAGTTCTGGGAGCGGTTTCTGGATATGATGGTAGAAAACCGGCTGAATGTTCTTTCCCTGTGGAACAACCACCCTTTTCCCTTTATGATCCGATCCACGAATTTTCCCAAAGCCACCCCCTTTGACGACCGGGAAATGGAAGAATGGCAAGTTTTCTGGAAATCACTGTTCCGGATGGCCAAACACAGAGGGATACAGACCTTTATCGTGAACTGGAATATTGTGGTGTCTCCGGAATTTGCCGAAGCCTACGGGGCGAAAGAATACAACGACCTTTCCGACCAGGTAAGGCAGTACACGAAGGAGTCAGTCACCCAGCTGATCAATGAATATGAGGATTTGACCGGAATTGGCGTGACGCTGGCAGATTGGATGGGCAACTTTGACGCCGTGGAAATGACTCCCCAGAAAAGGGAGGACTGGATAGAGGAAACCTTTGTGGCAGGGATGAAGGAGGCCGACCGATCCGTTAAATTTCTGCACCGCTCCGTGTTGGCAGGTGATCCCATCGCCATGAGGGAACTGCTGGACAGGGCGGAACTGAAAGATCCGGCCTTGGTGGAGATCAAATTCAACTGGTCCCACGGCCATTCCACACCCAAGCTGGCCATCACCCATGATTACCATTCCGGGGAGCTCGATGAACGTTTCTGGAACCCGATGCCAGAAAATTATCGCATCCAGTGGATGGTCCGTAACGAGGATTTTTTTATCCTGCGCTGGGGCCAACCGGATTTTATCCGGGAACATATTCGGTTGAACAACAAGGAATTTGTCAATGGCTACTTTATAGGTTCGGAGGGCTATATCCCGGCAGTGGATTATTCCCATAAGCCTTCCGCCGTTAAAACTTGGCAGTATGCTTTTGAAAAGCAATGGCTGTTCTATAAGGTTTGGGGCAGGCTGTTGTACCAGCCGGATACTCCAGATGAGATTTTCAGCGCTGCTTTTGATTCCCGATATGGTAATGGAATAGGTGAGGATTTGTTATCGGCTTATAAACTGGCCAGCAATATGCCCCTGCGCCTGGCTTCCTTTCACCGGTCCACTTGGGATTATACGCTGTATTCGGAGGGGTTTATTGAAGCAGAACCCTCTTCCAGAACGGAATGGTTTGACCGTAGCTCACCCTTTATCTCCATTGACGAGTTCATTAACCATGAGACGCTGGATCCGGACATGCTTTCCATTCCGGTATATGTGGAGGGGTTTTTGGGTGAAAAGACTTTTCCCAAAGAAGCCATAACGCCTTTGGCCTTGGCGGATTCATCAGAAAAGGACAGCAAAAAAGCCCTTGCTTTGATAGCTTCCCTGTATCCAAGGGCTGATGCATATAGCGGAGCTTTGATTTCCGAACTGGATGATGTGTCCACCTGGAGTCATCTGGGGCTGTATCTGGCTGATAAACTAAGGGCCGGGGTAGCCTTGCAAATTTTTCGCAAAACCGGTCAGGAAGCACAAAAAAAGCAAGCCATTCATTACCTTGAAAAATGTTTGAAACATTGGGATCAGGTGGTTGACTTCACCAAAGACCGCTATAACCCGACGCCGCATGTGGCCACCCAAAGGTATGGGGATAATTTCACGGAGTTTTCCTGGGAATCCTTACGGCCCCAGGTAGAGCGGGATATTGAAATCGCCAAAAATGCCACATTTGAGACATCCAAGAAATAATAAGTAGACCCATGCCCCAAAAACCCGATACGTCATCCCATTTAGTCTCGAAATTTAACCGCCGGAGTTTTATTCAATACAGCACCGTCCTTACCGGCGGAATGCTGGTAAGCCCTTTGCTGGTGAGCCATGCAGAAATTCCAGCCAACAGCAAAAGCACCACCGTTAAAGACGAAGCTTTTTGGTATCAAAAGCCTGTACGGATCATGCATACCGTTCTCAGGGAGATTGATGCTGTAAATTATGATGCCGAGGCGGTCGTGGAATACCTCCAAAAGGGGAGATACAATACCCTTTGCGTGAATGCAGGGGGAATTGTTGATTTTTTCCAAAACCCCTTGCCTGCCGCAAATATCAACCGGATGATGGGGGAAAGAGATATCTTAAGGGAAATAACCACTGCATGCAAAAATGCGGATATCAAGGTCATCTCCCGGGTGGATTTCCGGGGGGTGGAGGAGCATGTATATAAAAAATTTCCGGATTGGTTTATAAAAGACCCGGATCAGAACCCGGTCAAAATGACCTACACCAAACCTGAGTTATATCCATCCTGCTACACCAACAAACACCGGAACGAATATGCAAATGCGTATATCCGCTACGTGATGGAGAATTATCCGGTAGACGGAATCTGGCACAATTCACCGGGTTTTGAGGGAATATGTTATTGTCCTACCTGTCAAAAAGGGTATCGGGATTTCAATGGAAGGGAACTTCCGTTAATGAAATCAGCTCCCGATGAGGAATTGGAAGCTTATATGGTCTGGAAACGGTTGGCGGCAGATGGGTATATGGACCAGATCAAAAAGACCATCAAAACCTTTGGCAATGATAAAGTGTATACGGCAGAGGTATTCAGCATTTATGATGTGGGTCAGCAAATTGATTGGGGAATCGATTTTACCAATGCCAGGGATCATTTTGATATTTTGGTCAGTGTGGCTTTTATGACCGGACATGGTGCAGACAGTTATTATTTTGACTTGAATTATGGAAGTACCATCATTAAATTTCTAAAATCCATGGTTCCGGACCGGGAGGCTGTGGTCATGTACGGGGGCAACGGTACTTCCCATCGCTTAGTTGCAGATCCATCCATAGACCTAAAAATTTGGCTTTGGCAGATTTTGTCTGCGGGAGGAAGATTCTGGAACTGTTATTTCTCCAACGTTCCCACGCTTACGCATGATAATAGGAATGCCTTCAATGAAACCGAAATTTACCAGTTTGTAAAGGAAAACGAACAGCTACTGAAACATCATACCCCGGCGGCCAATATCGGGATTTATTATTCCAATCCTACCCGGATTTCCTATAGGGAAAAATCCATTGAAAATGATGCCTATGGCAATGAAATCAGAGGGATCGAAACCGTATTGATGGAAAACCATATTCCCCACGATTTTATTCTGGATGATCAGATCAGTGCGGACAGGCTGAAGAAATACAGTCTGATTATCCTTCCGAATGTCAGGTGCATGTCCGATACAGAAATAGGTTTTTTGAAAAAC
>JBBQXZ010000373.1:0-4388 GCA_038209145.1 Cytophagales bacterium
AATGGGGCTGCTTATTCCGGCCATGAATGCCGGCAAGACCCCCGACATTGCCGCCGCCGCCCGGAAAGTAGGCGTGGACGAGGATACCGCCATAGAACTGATGAAGACACTTGAAAAGCAGTTTGCGAAGATGAATAGGAGGTAGCAGTATAGTCCATGCCAAGAGCATGCAGAAACCGCTTTGACTATTTCCATCCGGTTGAATTCTAAAGGGAAGGCTATTTCCGATTAGCCCTTGTCATACAATCTCCTTTCAGGAATCACTCCTCGGATTCCCCCTTCCGGGTTGTGCACATCACCTGCAAAGCGCGGGATCAAGTGGATATGGGCATGATGCACAGTTTGACCAGCCGTTTTTCCGATATTAATCCCAACATTGAAACCATCCGGTTTATACTTTTTTTGCAGCAATTCTTTTACAAAATTCATCATAAAAGTGCAGGCCGACTGCTCACGGAAAGTCAAATCGAAATAGTTTTCCACATGTCTTTTAGGAATAATCAATGCATGACCGGGGCTAACGGGGAATTTGTCAAAAATGGCATAGGCAGTTGCAGACTCTGTGATCAATTCCAATTCAGCCTCAGGAAAACAAAATGGACAATCAACATTTGCCGGCTTTGGTTTTTGATGGAAGGGTATATATTCATAAATCTCACAACTGTCGTTTTTAAGGATTGAGCTGTAAGGCAAAAACACTTTACATTGGTAGGTGGGTTTTTGATGGATTTTATGGGTTCTATAACCCTCATACACAATATCCCTCCTGACTGCAAAATAGGCTTTACCTGTTGGTTTCAAGAAGCTTGCCACTTCCATCAATACCCTGGCCTGCTCCTCAGGGATTAGGACATTGAGCACATAAAAGCAGGTGATGGTATCAAATTTCTTTTGTGGATAAGTAGGAAAATAATGAGGGTCATAACCGGTGATGTTCAAACCCTTGTCTTTCAAAACCTCCACATCATTCCCAAAGCCACAACCGAAATCAAGAATTTCACCTTTTAATAGACCCTTTCTCCAGATAAATCTTGCCGGAAAGGAGATGGCATCTCTTTCTTTGGCGGTGAGGTGGGAAAAATCATTTTTCATGTTCATAAAGTCATTACTTCAAAAATCTAACCTTTGAAAATATTTGACCGATGCCAGTTCAGGTTTTCCCGATCAGGGAAATACAAAGGGTTTACAGGTAAAAGCACTTTTCTATCTTTCAGAATTCCCAAACTATACGGGTGTAGGGAATTTTCCGAGATAAGGCTTGAAACCAAAACCCTGTAATCCTCTCCAATCGTAATCAATCCCCTATCGAATGCCCTATGCAAATTTGGGCAAAGTGCTATACCATTCGAAACATGATCATTTTGTCCTACACCGAAGGGTACTATGTGACAGGCATCAATCATCGAATAGCCATGGACAGGTATTAACCTCATGCCTGAAATACAACAGGTATCTTTATAAATCCGTGGAATATATTTTTTGAAAAATGCTTGACGAACAAAGATCTCTTCTTCTTTGCTTACCCGGATAGTTTTAGAAGGATCTGAAGATTTTTTTAGAATGAAATTTTCCCAATTCATTAAATATTCATTCCCAAATTTCTTTTTCAACATATAGATATCAATCATCTTTGGGAAATATTTTTCTAAAAGTGCCCTCCTGAGTAGCTGGTTACAACCCTTTTCTTGCATCAATTTGTATAAATTTTCATCGAAATGTCCATAATCCAAATGTTCTATGAGGGAGTTTATGCTTTTGATATGACCATGGATACTTTTTGCAGGTTTAGGAATCAAATACCAAAAATACGTTCCTTTGATGTTGTCATTTTGCAGATAAAAAAATGGTTGTGTAAAATCGGCTTGATGAGGTGTATCAACCAAAATCCTCCAGTTCTCCTGAAACAAACCAACTAGATCAGCGGAAACAGTAACCCGATTCTCAGAAATTAATCCTTCATCAACCATCTCCAAGAAAGTCAGAAGCAGTATCGGCTTATGGGGTGCAGATCCGTATTCTGTAGACGCTCTTTTGACAGTTGTCAGACCTTTTAAGAAAAAATGTACAGTTTCACTATTCATATCCTTAAAAATAACTATTTCTTTTAAATTACCATATACCATTCTTGGTAGCAAATCCGGCTTTATTTCTTATTACAAATCCTTCTGAACATGGATTGCCGGTTAAGGGATTATGTCCGCCTAGTAATCCTTCTGTTTCTACGCTTTGTTCCCAAGACATACCCAGATTACTTTCAAGCCATTTTTCAAGAGTTACATTTTCATTTTTATATTTATCCAAGAAGTCGCTTAATTTCTGGGTAATTGGTATTTCCGGAACAACAGGAAAATCAAGTAAATTGGCATAAAACTTTACTTCCTCCCAGCTCAACCAGCTGTCGCCTTCCCATACGGCAAAAACATAAAAGAAAGACTCGAGCTTATTGTAAGCGATGAAGTGGATTCCGTACATGTTTTCACCAAATATCTCAAGATTTTTCAAGTCATTTTTGATGAGCTACCACCGTTCTCTCATAGGCTTGTCTCAGGGATGTTTAGTAGGCGCTGTGTGGGATCTGGCAAAAACTCCTCTTTTGCTAAAGCAATTGTTCTGACCATCAAGTTTTTCAGTCAGAATAAGATTTTCTTTTTCTGCAAAGGATTTCACATAACCCGTTGGCATAAAACGATCATCTGAGGTAGTCCCCAAACTTATTTGAGCATGTAAGCTTCTACAATATTTTCTTGATTCGTTCACCTTATATCTTCGCTGACACTCGTAATTTACGCACCTCTCGATTGGCTTTTGCGTCTATATCTTCTTTGTCCCCAAGGTTTCTTACACCAAGATAAGAATTTCGTTGATCCGGACAAGTAGTCTATCGGTAATTTTAATGGAAATCAGAGCGGAATTTACATTTTCCAATGTAATGGTGGTAGCCGGAATTACAAATTCCTTTTGATAGGATAGCGTAGTTGCAAACAACGCCGAGAGGAGCTATCTACTAGGCTGGACGCAGTTTACTCATACACTACCTGACTTTGTCCGATTCCTATAATGGGGTCAATAGTTATCCCAAAATTTACAGTTTGGTATAACCTGACTTTCACTTTTTTTCCATTGTATATCCCCGGTATCCATTTGGATGTGTTAGTTTTGTAAGCATCAATCATAGCCTGTCCACAATTCCATCCAAAATCTTGCAAAATTGTAAAGTCACTTGTTGTTCCGTCTTCATTTACGATAAAACTAACAAAAACCTGACCGGCAATGAGCTTCTTTTTTGCTTCAGCGGGGTACTTTGTCAAACTAGACATGTCATGTTGTAGCTGTCTTTTGTGTCCAATATATTGAGGCGGTCTGCTTAGAACCACTTTAGTTAGGTCATTGCTTGCATTTATTATGACCTCAGAATCAGTCAGATCATCATAAAATTGAAGCACCGAATCCAATGAATGGTCATAGGTTTGGATAGGGATGTTGTAATAGTGGTATATCCATTTACCAACCTTTTTTCCGTCCTTATAATATCCCCGTTCTTCAATTCCCTTTTCTTTCTCAATGTATATCCACAAGTCATCTCTTTTGTCATTTGCGTAGTTACCTTTTTCTACTAATTCCCCGTCTTTATGGTACTCCCAATCACCTGTCCGTAGATCATTTTCATAGGGTCCTTGAGCTGTCGTGTTATCTTTGACCCTATAGTAAGTCCAAATTCCTGTCTTTTTGTTGTTGGTGTATTGTCCTTTTTCTGTAAGAAGCCTTCCTTTATCCAACTGACTTGAATAGTTTAAGTATTTCTCATAGGGGCCATGTTTAACATTTTTGTCTGATTTTAAGACATGAAAAATTTCCACTTCACCAGAATTTCCGTCGTTCTTTTTAATTCGCTTTGTTTCCTGCCCAATGGCTGCGAAGCTGATTGTCAGGATAAATAAAAATAGGAGTACTTTTTTCATCTGTTTACAATTTTTTTTCAGCGGTCAGATGGAATCTCGCAACCATAATTATCCCTCCGTGTATCGCTTTCGTCATGCTCGATTTCATATTCTAATTTTTATTGATTGAACTGCACCCAACATCTGTAGCTACGCAACTCCTGTTACGCCATTGCTACTATGTCATGTCGTTGCCGGTACCAAATTAATGATTTCGTCAATTGGAACAAGTAATCCGTATCTGTTTTTTCTGGAAATCGGAAGGTGAGGGAGATTCGGGGATTGTATTGGTTGCTGGATATGATGGAAATATAGCCACTGGCTAAAATATGGCCCAATGGCCGAAATATTTTTTGGTACTGGTTGATATTGGATATTAATGAATAACGTCCCACATTTCCCGGTATGCATTCGCATAATAAAAGGCAGCTTCTTGGTCGAAACTGTATA
>JBBQXZ010000374.1:0-4359 GCA_038209145.1 Cytophagales bacterium
GCTTCAGGCAGGCCAATTTGTGGAGGTGATTGAGGAGCGGCAGGGGTTGAAGATTGGCTGTATAGAAGAAATTGCCTTTAGAAGTGGCTATATCAATGAGGAGCAACTGTTGGAACAGGCCAAAAAACTCGGCAAAAGCGGTTATGGGGATTACCTCAGGCGTATTATCGATATGAAATAGGATGGGGAAATACTCATTGTAACTTCCTTTTTTCCATTCGGATTGATTTGAAATTCATTAATCAGGATTTTAAATACAAAAAAAATTATGTAAAATTTTTATTAAAATTGTTTTTTTGAAAACTTTCTCTAATTTTGTATAGATCATAGTGTTTTTTTGAATCTATTAATTTGTATTTCGATGGTGAGGATTGTGTTGATTGATGATGATGCGGTTAGTAGTTTTGTTACGGAGAAGTTTATCCGCAAAAATATAAAGCAGCCGTGCAAAATATTTAAGTTTACCAGTGCTACGGAGGCGTTAAAAGAAATATACACCATCAATCCGAGGTATTTGTTTGTGGATCTGGTAATGCCACAAATGACAGGTTGGGATTTTCTTGAAAACTTGGACGAAAAATCTATGAAAACTGAGATTTACATCCTGAGTAGCACCCTCGATGAATCCGATCTTCGAAAGTTGGCTTATTGTGAAAAAGTAAAAAAATTCCTTCCCAAGCAAACTGTAAGACACTCCATTGAGGACATTTTCAGTAGTTGATTGGTAGTTTTCTCTTTTCAGTCAAGAAATTTTTAAAATATAAAATGGACCTTACCCAGTTTAGTGGTGGGTTCTTTTTTTTTCTCTAAATTATAAAAAACTGTCTGACCTTTTCCATACACCTGCCAAAAAAATCTCGGTTATGGCAAGTATCGCCGTAAATGCGAAAATCAGGTATTTATTCATGGTGAATTTGCTTTCAGAAAGAAGGGGTGGGTTTAACCTGTGGCGACAATTGAGGTCATTTTTCTGCTGGTGAAGGAGGATAACTTAGGAGTTTTCTCTGTTTTTGACAATCAAAAACCAGCCATTTTCGAGTTCTAGGTACCCGTAGTCATAACAATATCCATAGAGGTTGCCTTTTTTATTGGTATAGGAATGGGTGGTATATTTGAACTGGAATCCCATTTGCAACATTTTTTCCCGAGTGGTTTTTGTGGTATCCCCATTTTCTCCCAATAGACTCGACAGAATGTTGCGGTTTTTTTTCAGCGTACTGTTGATATTCCTGACCAAGTTGTTGGTGAATGCTTTTGACTGATTGTTGTAAGTATTCCTGCAATAGTCATCACAAAACTTTTTATCCACACGGCCCTGTATCGCCTTGCCGCAACTCAAGCATATTTTCACGTCAGTTTGCATAAAAAGCCTGTTATAGTAAAAATTTGACTGAATATATGGAAAAAAAACAGATTCACAAACGATTGTAAGCGTTTGTAAACGTTTACAATCGGATATAAACGACTATTTACCGACTAACATTTGACAGCAAACTGATATTTGTGTCGTTCGATTCTTCGGATAAGCTCATAAATAATTATTCAACTAAACTTTATGTCATCATGAACGCAATGAAAAACAAAGTACAACTGATCGGGAGGCTGGGTGCCGACGTAGAATTGAAAACAGTAACCGGTGGCAAAGCCATGGCCAAATTTAGTCTTGCCACAAACGAAAGCTACAAAAATGCCAAAGGAGAAAAGGTGGATGAAACCTATTGGCATAACCTGGTTGCATTTGGCAAAACCGCCGAAATTATTCACAAATATACCAAGAAGGGATCGGAAATAGGTATCGAGGGAAAATTGGTGAGCCGCTCCTATGACGATAAAGAAGGCCAAAAAAGGTATGTCACAGAGGTGCAGGTGAATGATGTCCTACTTATGGGTGACAAGGTTACCACCTAAAAGAGACAGTTACTTTTGAAGCATGGGTTGTTTAACCATAAATGATTTTTTAAAACTCCATGTAGAGTCGCTTTCTTTTGCGATTGACTGGCAAGGTCGGGTTAACCTTTCTTTTTTTTGAAATAGTTACTTTTTCTTTTTTAGATTTTACTTTTCTGATTAAAAAGCCATGGTCCTATTACTAATGGACCGTGGCTTTTTTCATTGAAGATATTTTTCTACATGCTGAACTTTACCAAAGGGGATGTATAGCATCCCTGAGAAATTCATTATATACCTCCTGAACATGTTGCATTTGTTCTTGATTAAAAGTTGGTCGTTCTGCCGCACCTATATTGGCTTTTACCTGGTCTATAGTCGAAGCGCCGGGAATCACTGTACTGACTTCCGGGAACATAAGTATCCAACGCAGGGCAATTGCAGCCAAGTTATCCGCCACCCCCAATCGTTTTTTTAATTCCTCGACAGCTTGAAGACCAAGTTCAAAATCTACCCCTGAAAAGGTTTCCCCTTTGTCAAAGGCTTCCCCTTGCCGATTAAATGTCCGGTGGTCTTCCTGATGGAAGGTAGTGGAAGCTTTCATCCTCCCACTCAGCAATCCGCTAGCCAAGGGGACACGGGCAATGATGCCACAATCCTTCTCTCTGGCGATGGAGAAAAATTCAGCAGCAGGTTTTAGACGAAACATATTAAAGATAACCTGGACGGTACAAACATTTTCATAAGCCAATGCTGCTTTAGCTTCATCCACTTTTTCCACACTCACACCAAGATGCTGGATTTTTCCTTCTTCTTTAAGTCTTTCGAATAATTCGAAGATCTCTGGCCGGAAATAGACTTCCGTCGGAGGGCAGTGAAGTTGGATCAAATCCAAGGTATCCAATTGCATGTTTTTGAGGCTATCTTCCACATACTTCCTGAGAATTTCGGGTTGGTAGCCTTTATTGACATGGGGTTGAATTTGCCTGCCACATTTGGTAGCCACGAATATTTTCTCTTTGCGCAACCTAAGAACTTTACCGACTGCGGCTTCACTCAGTCCGGCATCGTACACGTCGGCGGTATCTATGAAATTTATTCCCGAATCAATGGCAGCGTTAATAATCCGGTCCGCAGCATGGTGGTCAAAGCTACCTCCCCATCCTCCTCCTACCTGCCAGGTTCCGAGGGAAATTTCAGATACCTGCATCTTCGTTTTGCCTAGTCTTCTATATTTCATGCGGTTATGTTTTGGGTGACATCATTTTTTTCTCCCTGTATTTATAATATGCTGAAAGAAAGTCCAAATTTAATTCATTTCGTCTTTCTCAGGCTTGTTAAATTCAAATATTTAGTTTGTACTAAAGAAAAAAGAGCCTAATTTAAATTACGAATTTCACAGAGAAAACATTTTTTTTGGATATAATTTTGGTTTTATTTTCTGAGTCGTTGACTGTCTTCCAATTTGATCGCCTGAATCAGGAATTGCAGAAAAACTGGCAACGGGAAAGTCAGGCCTCCATCTCTCAGTCAAGTTCCCTCCAAGTCGTTGTTCGGAAAAGCAGCATATCCTTAAACCTTTGTGGGTAACTCAAGCTTTACCTACCAAATCCTCCTCCAATAGAATTCGGGTTTTCTTAAAAAAAGCTGTAATTAAAATATATCCCCCAACTAGTTATTTCTAAACACTTCTGGCTTAATTTTGAATCATGAACAATACCATTACCGATTTTACTCCCTTGTTAAGCCAATTGGCTAAGTCTTTAGATGGAGAGTTACACAGTGACCAGTTGATGAAAACCCTTTATGCCACGGATGCCTCGGTGTATCGTTCCCTGCCTCTCGCAGTTGCCTTTCCAAAACACACCGGGGACCTTCAGAAGCTAATCAAATTTGCCGCGGAGAAGGGCACCTCATTGATTCCCCGTACCGCTGGAACTTCTTTGGCGGGCCAATGTGTGGGTGACGGTATAGTGGTAGATGTTTCAAAACACCTCAACAAGATTCTTGAATTTAACAAAGAAGAGGGCTGGGTGAGGGTTGAGCCGGGTGTCGTACGCAGTGAACTGAATCACTTTTTGCAGCCCCATGGATATTTTTTTAGCCCCATTACCAGCACGGCAAATAGGGCCATGATCGGGGGGATGGTAGGCAATAATTCCTGCGGGACGACATCAATCGTATATGGCAGTACCAGAGAGCACACCCTTGAGCTGAAAGTCTTGTTGAGTGATGCGTCAGAAATAATCATCAAGTCTCTATCTCAGGAAGAATTTGACGAAAAATGTCACCTCAAGTCTTTGGAAGGAGATCTATACCGGCATATCAAAACCGAACTCAGCACTCCGGCGGCACAGGAGCAAATTAGAACACATTTTCCAAAGCCTACCATTCACAGAAGGAATACCGGCTATGCGGTCGATTACCTCTTGGAAACAGAAATTTTTACTGAAAGAGAAACTCCCTTTGATT
>JBBQXZ010000375.1:0-4349 GCA_038209145.1 Cytophagales bacterium
TACGGCCTTTGCTGCTTTTTTCTCTTCTATTACATCAAGTACGATTGTAGCCTTTGCCCCGGAGGAAATGACTGATAAAAGACACATTTCGAAAAAGGTTAAAAATTCAGGATCATCGGGATAGTACTTCTGACCGTGGTCAAATAGCACCGATGCAACAGTGAAAAGTTGATCTGCAGAAAGATTAATGGCGTTGAACAAGGAAATGCTGCCCTGTAAGTGATCCGGATGATTTTTTGTTGGCAAGCAAAGATCTAATCAAGGAGGATATTGAATCCATCAATATCAATTCGCCTGATTGGGAGAATTATGTACCCCGGCACAGTGGCTACATCCCCGAATATGAAGCCATGGAACACCTGGCGGAAGACAAGATCGGCAGACTCATCGGCTTTCATGTGAGCGAGGTAGAAAGGTACTGCGCCGAAAAGCATTTTGACCTGGCTTTCTTATACCTGGTCAGTATCTATCAGGCATGCATGGAAGCTGAGCTGGATGATGAATATGATACGCTGGGAGACGTAACCCACACCATGCTCAGGCAACTTGAGGATCACCTGCAGGCTTGCATTTCCTTGTTCAAAGCCATCAATCTTTCCGAAGATCAACTTTTCACCGTTGCATCGGTGCTATTTGACCACGGTCAGAAGTACTATGCCGATGATCCTGAATTTTTAACCTTTTTCGAAATGTATCTTTTTTCAGTCATTTCCTCCGGGGCAAAGGCTACAATCGTACTGGATATAATACATGAGAAAAAAGCAGCGAAGGCCATACCCTGGCTGGTTTCAGAACTGCACCGGAAAACAGGTGGCCAACAGGCCTGGGAACAGTCAGCACGGCAACTATTCAAAAAAGACAAAGGTGTTGCTATTTCCCTGCTCGAATTTTACCGAACTGGCAACAAGCCGGAGTTTGTACGGATTGCAGGGGAACTTTGGCACAATGGTTTGTTCCGTGATGAGTTTGCCAGCCTTTATTTTGAAACGATGGATCCCGCAGACGATCCGGGTTTATATCGGGAAGTGACCATCTGCCTAAACGACATGAAATTTTCTGAAAGGTATTACCGGGTACTCCAGGCACTGATGGGTACGGGAGATCGCCTGAGTTACATTGAAAAATTCAAGAGAGATCCGCCAGCTTATGTCCGGGCTTTGAGTTTGGAAGGAAAATATACCGAGGCACTTAAATACGCAGACCAGCATACCAACCGGTGGAATATCGTTGAAATTTTCACACCCTGCATACAGGCAGAACCAAAAGCTGCATTGGATCTATTGGATCGAAAAATAGGGGAACTCCTCGAAGACGAACGCGGCAGGAATTTTTACGGGAGAATCGCTTTGGTGCTGAAGTTGGCCGCTGATATACCTGCGATTCAAGCGGATGTAAAAAAACTGACCATCAGGATTTATTCCGGGTTTGCGAGGTTATCCGCACTCAGGGACGAATTGAGAACAGCCGGACTGGTCAAAAAATAGCTTGGGATTGTAATTGGAAGACAAAATCCCAAAAACAAATTCAAAAAGAAGAAAATGCTTATATTGTAGCAGACAATATCGAAATAGGCCATAAAAATAAAATCCGCTTATGGCTATTCGGTTTTCTATACTAACCAATGAACATCACCGGAACCCATATTGCCTACCTCCACACCTGCCACCGCAAGCTTTGGCTGTTTGCCAATGGCATACAGATGGAACATACTTCGGATATTGTTGCCGAAGGCAAGCTTATCGGAGAAACCACCTATACCGACCGGGCCAAGAAATATATGGAGTTGGAATTGGAAGGTATCAAAATCGATTATTATGATGCCAAGAACAGGGTGATCCATGAGGTAAAGAAAACGGACAAGGTAGAAAAGGCCCATATCGCTCAAGTTAAATATTACCTGTATATTCTCCGAAAGAATGGAATTACGGATGCCTCTGCCATCATTGAATACCCAAAAATGCGTCAGACTCAGGCGGTGGATTGGGAAGAAGATGATGAACAGCTTGTGAATGGATATATCCAGGAGGCACAATCTATTATCGCAAGAGAAGCGTGTCCGCCATTGGTAAAGATGGCTATTTGCAAGCGGTGCAGTTATTTTGATTTTTGCTATGCAACTGAAAGTGACAGTAATGAGTTAAATTAGTATATTGTAAATAAAAACAAATGGAACATAAAATCACCATCTGCACGGAGGACCCACAGCTAATCGATCAAATTCTGAATTTGATAAAGGACGGACAGGCCACTTACCAATTGGAAAAGTCTAAAAATAAAAGCAGTGAAAAATTGGTCGAAATCATGAACCAAATAGCGGCTTCCAATCCTATCAAAAGTATCAAAGATCCCCTTTTATGGCAAAAAAAAGTGCGAAAGGACAAAAAACTTTTAGGTAGGGATTGATGCTGTTATTAGATAGTAATATATTGATTTATGCCTTGCTGCCCGACCAGCAGCAGCTGCGTGATTTTTTACTATATAAAGAATCCGCCTGCTCCATTGTGAGTAATATTGAGGTCATGGGTTATCATAAATTGACAGTCCATGAAACAGCAGCTTTTAATTCCATATTTGAAAACATCAACATTTTGCCATTGACTTCAGATATTGCCACCGTCGCAATCAGTTTGCGGCAAACTAAAAAAATGACTTTAGGGGATGCCATCATCGCAGCTACTGCGCTGGTTTATCAAGCCGATTTCCTTACGGCTATCACTAAAGATTTTGATTGGATTAAAAAATTGAATCTTACAAATCCTTTAATTTGAAAAAAACCTACTATCTCTTTAACCCCGGCCGGATGAGCCGCAAGGATAATACCTTAAAATTCACTCCCGTGGACGAAGAAGGACGGGAGGGGGTACCGAAATATATTCCGGTAGAAGGGGTATCGGACTTGTACTGCTTTGGAAGCCTGGATGCGAATTCGGCTCTTTATAATTTTTTGGGAAAGGCCGGGATCAGCGTACACTTTTTTGATTACTACGAACATTACACCGGCAGCTTTATGGCCAAGGAATACCTGCTGGCCGGCAAGGTGCAGATCGAGCAGACCAAACATTATACGAGTAAAGCTAAACGCCTTGTCATCGCCCAAAAATTCGTTGAAGGAGCAGCCTTCAACATTGTCAAAAACCTCCGTTATTACCAGAACCGGGGGAAGGAGATGGAGCCTTTTCTTGGCAGTATCCAACGCTATGCGGAATTGATCCCGAATATGGCGGACATTCCCTCACTGATGGGCATTGAAGGAAATATCCGACAAACTTACTATGATGCCTTTGACCTCATCCTGAATGATTTTGCCATGGAAGGTCGCAGCAAGCAGCCCCCAAAAAACGAAGTCAATGCACTTGTTTCCTTTGGCAATATGATGTGCTATACCCTCTGTCTCGGGCAGCTCTATCATACGCAGTTAAACCCTACCATCAGTTTCCTGCACGAACCGGGATACCGTAGGTTTTCACTGGCCCTTGACTTAGCGGAGATTTTTAAACCCATACTCGTGGACCGGACGATCTTTCGTGTGTTAAATAAGAAAGAAGTTCAAGCAAAGGACTTCGATGTCCAAGTGAACCGGGTAGTCCTGAAAGAAGCCGGAAAAAAAGCCTTTGTAAAAGCTTTCGAAGAACGCCTGAATGATACCATCAAGCACCGTACGCTCAACCGCAACATCAGCTATAAGCATTTGGTCAAGCTGGAGTGTTATAAGCTGAGCAAGCACATATTGAATATCGAAGAATATAAGCCTTTCAAAGCCTGGTGGTAAGAACATAAAATGATAAAGAAATGTATGTGATTTTAGTTTATGACATGGGAGAAAAGCGGGTAGTGAAGATGCTCAAACTTTGCCGGCAGTATCTGAACTGGATTCAAAACTCAGTATTTGAAGGAGAAATTACCGAAGTAAAATTAAAAGAGCTAATAGCTCGCTCCAAAAAATTCATGAAGGAGAGTGAGGATAGTGTAATCGTGTTCAAAAGTCGGGAAGCACGATGGCTGGAAAAGGAAATTATTGGTTTGGAAAAGAATGACTTGGATACATTTATATAGCAGCATGTAGTCGACTTCTTGATTTTTTGATAAAATTGATATCCAAGCGTTAAGACAATAGGCGAAAATCCCCCTATAAGCATCAAAAAAAAGGTTGTCGATGCCCGTGTAAAAACAAGGAAATGAGGGTCGACAATTTTTTCTGTTTAAAAACAAGAATTAATCAGCCTAAAATCAAAAATTAGGGCTATTTTTACGCTTAAGCCAACGGCCCTTAATCGCACCATACTGGAATTGAAATGGGAGAAAACATATTCGGATAGCGACAGATTGAGCACCCTTAATCGCACCATACT
>JBBQXZ010000376.1:0-4328 GCA_038209145.1 Cytophagales bacterium
CCGCTTTTGCCGAGTTTTTTGGCCTGTTCCAACAGTTGCTCCTCATTGATATAGCCACTTCTAAAGGCAATTTCTTCTATACAGCCAATCTTCAACCCCTGCCGCTCCTCAATCACCTCCACAAATTGGCCTGCCTGAAGCAAGGATTGATGAGTACCGGTATCCAGCCAAGCAGTTCCGCGGTTGAGAATCCCTACTTTTAACTTATTCATTTTCAGATACACATTGTTTACATCTGTGATTTCCAGTTCTCCCCGGTGACTGGGCTGGATATTTTTGGCGATTTCCACGACTTGATTGTCGTAAAAATACAGCCCGGGTACGGCAAAATTCGATTTGGGATGTTCGGGTTTCTCTTCGATACTAATTACGTTATTCCCCTTGTCAAATTCCACCACGCCATACCTTTCGGGGTCATTCACGTGGTAGGCAAAAACAACACCACCATCCGGATCAGTGTGCTCCTTAAGGGTGAGTTGTAAACCTGTGCCATAAAAAATATTATCTCCCAAAATGAGGGCCACCTTTTCCTTGCCAATAAATTCCTCACCAATGATAAACGCCTGGGCGAGACCCTCAGGTTTGGGCTGTACGGCATAGGAAAACTGACAGCCTACCTTGGCACCGTCTCCCAGCAGCTTCTGGAAAAATCCAATATCCTCTGGGGTGGATATAATGAGTATTTCCCGAATGCCTGACATCATCAATACCGACAAGGGGTAATAAATCATGGGTTTGTCATACACTGGCATTAACTGCTTGCTGACAGCAATGGTAAGAGGATACAACCTCGTGCCGGAACCTCCGGCCAAAACAATTCCTTTCATCGTGTTTAAAATTTCGAATTGACTGGCTTTTTCTCTAAAAAAAACCGTTTAAAAATTACCTGAAATAATAGACAATAAATATAACGTTATAATTATAAAAAAAGAAGTTTTATATTCGTTCTTTTATTTAGAAAACTAAACGAACAATATCCCGCCTTTGCGTGTGGATGAGACAAGACCAAATATGCGAAACAAACTGTTTTTACTTGCATGCACCTTTTTATGCCTTATTTTAAAGGCAGAAGCCCAAAACTTCTACAAGGAAAAAATTTCGAGAGCAAAATATGTCCAACTGGGCGTTGGCCCTTCTTTCATGTACGCTGATAATGCCGGTGGTTTAAGGAACGGGGATATTAATGTAAGACCTTCAATTGCCGCAAGCATAGGCAGGAAAATAAGCCCCTTTTTTGACCTAAAAGCGACTTTAGGTTACCAGTTTTACAAAAGTCAGGACAAAGAATACTTCAATAACAATTTAATTTCATCTTGGGGGGAGAATAACTTTTCAGTCGAAACGCGTTCAAATATTATTTTCATGGATGTAGCACCCACTATACATTTATTCAAGTTTACCAACCACGCCCTGCGAAAAGATTTTAATATTTATGCCGGGGCTGGCTTGGGATACCTGATGGCCATCAATCAAGAACTCAGATATAAAAACGGACAAACCTATCATGAAAATAAAATTCGGTCTTCTTTCTATCTCCCCCTCCGGGGAGGGGTCAGTTACCGTTTGGGATTGTACGATGACATCTCTTTGGAAGGCTCACTATTTCTTACTTTCTCCGATAAAGTGGAAGGCACGGCTGATTACAATCGTTTCAATGACCACCTCCTCCAAGGGCAAATTGTTTACAGAAGATACTTGTCCTCCCTGAGAGCCGTTAATTGATCTTGCACCTTAAATTCAATTGAGGAACTTTATTTCAAGAAATGGGATTATTTGATGTATATACATTAAATAGGTTCATAGATGAAATCCATACTTACTGTTCAGAAGCTGGGGGCTCAATGGCAGACCCAGGATCCGTTTTTGTTTTGTGCGTATCACCACGACATTTTTCCGGAAGGCGATGGCAACATGAGACCAAAAGCCTCGCTGGCAGGTCGGTCCATTGGGCATGATTTTCAAGGAAAAGACGGCTGGAATATGTATCACGGCACCCAAATTCCCGGATTCCCCTCCCATCCGCATAAAGGATTCGAAACGGTGACCATCGTGGAAAAAGGATTCGTAGATCACTCCGATTCACTTGGGGCAGCAGGAAGATTCGGTGAGGGTGATGTACAGTGGATGACGGCAGGCAAAGGAGTCATGCATTCAGAAATGTTCCCCATGCTAAAAGAGGAGGAAAAAAACGAACTGCTTTTATTTCAGATTTGGTTCAACCTGCCAAAGAAAAGAAAAAATGTACCTGCCCACTTCAAAATGATTTGGCAGGAAGACATACCCATTTACAAAACCCTGGATGAATCCGGCAAGCTTTCCCTTATAAAGATTATTAGCGGGAATTTTGCAAATATTCAAGGTCCTTCGCCTGCGCCGGATTCTTGGGCAGCTGATCCTTCCCACGAAATCCAGATCTGGCTTATAAGTATGGAACCCGGAGCAGAACTTACCCTTCCCAAGTCTTCCTCCGGCGTGAATCGGACGCTCTTCTATTACAATGGGGCGAAAATGGAAATTGACGGAAACAGTATTTCTGCTTCCCATGGCATGGACTTGGCCCCTGACGCAGCCATCAGCCTAATCAATGGGGAAAAAACATCTTCTTGCCTCTTTTTGCAGGGAAAGCCCATAAATGAGAAAGTAGTGCAACACGGCCCGTTTGTCATGAACAGCAACGAAGAAATTCAGGCAGCCGTTGGAGAATTCCAACGCACTCAGTTTGGCGGTTGGCCCTGGCCTGCCTACGAACATACCCACCCCAAGGAGCGGGGTAGATTTGCCATCTATGCTGACGGAAGAGAAGAGATAAAGTAAACAGGGTTTGCCTAAATTGAAAATAATTTGTTTTTAAAAAACCGGGTAAATTATCTGCCTTAATCGGTTGTATTTATTTACCCGGTTCATTTTTTTATTTATTTTTTGACGTAGGAAGCCGCGGCAAGGTAGTCAAAACTCTTCCTGACACTTTCTACCGGAGTAAAATTGTATTGCTCTACCTCCACAAAAAAGTCCGTCATACCTTGTTCATAGGCCGCCTTGAAGATGGATTTAAAATCCATTTTTCCACTTTGCCCTATCTCCTTTTCATCTTTTATATGGAGTAAGGGGAATCTACCCTTGTAGGTCTTCAGGTAATCTACCGGGTTATATCCTCCCTCTTGACACCAATAAACGTCCAATTCCATACAAAACAGCGCTGGATCGGTATGATTGAGCATAAAGTCAAGCATAATTTCTCCTTCAATTTTTTCAAATTCCCGGGAATGGTTGTGAAATCCAAACATCAAACCGTTGGATTTGGTGATTTCACCCACACTGTTATAGTAATCACACCAGACCTTTAGATCATCAAGGGTTCTGGGGAGTGGCATGGATGGCTTTATCAAATAAGTTGCTCCTGCGCCAGCATGATCTTCGGATGCTTTTTTCCACCAGTCCATTGCCTCACCATGGGTTTCTTTCGTGTAATTCGGCCCGCCTACATGCGCGCTCCGCGTTTCCATTCCCAGCCCGCTTACGGTATTTTTGAACTCCATGGGGGTCAGGCCATAAATCGCCCCATTTTGATAATTTGCCGCCTCCAAGGTTTTGAATCCAATTTTGGCTACATCTTCCAAAACTCCCTTGACATTATCCTTGATATCCTCCCGCAGCGAATACAATTGTAACCCAATTTGCTTGTTAGGTTTAGCTTCCAGTATCCGGGCTGCTGCCAACCCTGAAAGGGTAAGTATGGATGCCTTTTTTATAAATTCTCTTCTGAAATTTTTCATAATTTTAATGTTACATGTTGCCGTAGATTTGACAATACTAACAATTATTTATGAATTTATATCCAGAAATACACTTGTAAACTGTCAGACAAACTGTTCTTCCGTTTAACGAAAAGTACAGAAAATTTAAATTATGAATCAAAAACGTATTTAATTTCCTTAACTTAGTATGCACGATTAAATATTGCGGGAAAATTCCCGTAAAAACCAAGGTAAAATATGGAGATATTAGGCATTGATATTGGAGGATCCGGAATAAAAGGGGCCCCTGTAGACATCACGACAGGAGAATTGACAGCAGAACGCTTCCGGGTACCCACGCCAAAGCCTACCAAACCCGCAAATGTCGCCGAAGCCGTCAAAACCCTTGTGGACCACTTTGATTGGAAGGGCCCCATAGGATGTGGATTTCCAACGGTTGTCAAAAACGGAATGTCAGTCACGAAAAGTAACATCCATAAAAGTTGGGTAGGCACCCAAGTGGACAATCTTTTTGAAGAGAAAACAGGCCTTCCCGTGACCGTGATCAATGACGCAGACGCCGCCGGGTTGGCT
>JBBQXZ010000377.1:0-4295 GCA_038209145.1 Cytophagales bacterium
AAGAAGAGGAATTATTGGCTCCAGCACATAAAGAACTTTTATATCCGAAAGACAAATAGGTTGATGAAGATTTATTTCTTCTGTAAAGTTTTTTGTGGTCCAGTTTCTCTTATTGTTGCACTAAATTATAATTCCAAAATCAACGATCCGTTTTTCTCTGGACGTTCATTCAAAGTGTCCTTCTTTTTTTATTGAGGAATTCTTCATGGTGTTTTCCTAGAAGTAACTTCACTATTTTAAAAAAATTCGTATCAACATTTTGGCATAAAATTTATAGAAGCCACAAATTTCTGACATAGATACAATAAAAAAGGGCGTTTTTGGACGCCCTTCGCTGTTTTACTCGTAACTTGTTGACCGACCAGGGCTCGAACCTGGACTCTTCTGAACCAAAATCAGACGTGTTGCCAGTTACACCATCGGTCAATTTTTGATCCCCTTTTTCTAAGGTGTCACAAATGTAGGGGGACTTTTTTTTTAATGCAAGTCAAAGGCATATCATTTCCTCTGTTTTTTTCATGAACCCACTATTGAAATGTGATTTATTCGCATCGTCTTTAAATAAAATCGTAATAATCAGCGAATTATTTTGAAGTATTCAAAAAAAAATCTTTTTTTGACCGTAGGATAAATAATTCAAGATTCTTAGGTTAACCAGTAATTTAACCATATAACACCGCATTTTTGCTCTGACATAAATTAGTTAGGTCTAGATTTCAAGTGAACCGAAATTGCTAAAAATCAGGATTTATTACCTAATATCGATTTCATGTTTAAGCTTATTTGCCCCATTATTTTGGCTTTTGTTTTTTCAACCCCCTTGTTTGCTCAGGAGGTCTTCAAAGGAAAAGTTATTGACAAACAAAGTAAGGAGGAGCTCTTTGGCTCCTATGTTTTCTTGAAAACAGACGAAGGAGAAACCCTTAGTTCTACGTTTACTGATTTTGACGGTACCTTTTCCATCAAGAAGCCAAACCAATCCGAATTCGTAGTGGAAATCTCCTTTATTGGGTACAAACTATTTGTCCAAAAAATAAAAGCACCCGCAAACAACGATCTCGGGACATTTGAAATCGAAAGTGATGGACAGGAACTGGAGACTTTTGAAATATCAGCAGATGCGCTAGGAGGCGAAGTACGCGGTGATACGGTGGCTTTCAATGCGGCTGCATTTAAAACCCGTCCTGAAGCGGATGCGGATGAATTAGTCAGAAAGATGCCCGGTGTGGTCATCCAAAATGGAGTCATTCAGGTCCAGGGCGAAGATGTGAAAGAGATATTGGTAGATGGAAGACCATTTTTTGGCGACAATCCGGCAGCAGCACTCAAGAACCTTCCCGCCGAAGTGATCGAACGCGTTGAGTTTTTGGATAGAAAGAGCGACGAGGCTCAGCTCACCGGCTTTGATGATGGTGAGACCATCAAGACAATTAATATCATCACCAAACCGGACAAACGGGCCGGTAGGTTTGGCAAGTTCTATGGGGGATATGGAACTGACAACAATTACCTGGCTGGTGGAAACATGAATTTGTTCAACGGACCCCGAAGGCTTTCCATTTTGGGTTTAAGCAACAACATCAACCAGCAGAATTTCGGGTCGGATGAATTGGGGAATTTAGAGGGAGATGACAGCCGAAGAGGCGGAGGATCTGACCTGTCTGTGGGGAATCTTCCGGGAATCACGACAACCAATGCCGTTGGGGTGAATTTTTCAGACGAATACCTTGAGGAGAAATTGAAGTTAACAGGAAGCTATCTCTTCAACAATCGGGACAACGTGTTAAATACAATTTCCTCCAGGGAATACATATTGCCAAACGACAGCCTACAGCTGTACAACGAATCAAGATTTAGTCAGACCAATACGGAGAGTCACCGCATGAATATTAGGATTGATTACGACATCAGTGAACGGCATGCGCTCATCTTGCGTCCCAGGTTTGGATATGATAAAAGTAACGCTGTAAATATCCGGGATGCCACGAATCTTTTTGATTCCGAAAATCCCATAAGCAGAAATTTGAATACAACCGAAAATAAACGGGAATCCATGAATTTCGGTAATTCCCTGATCTACAGGTATAAGTTTGCCAAGGAGGGAAGGGTGTTTTCAACAAGTCTAAGTACTAGTGTCTACGACAGCCGAAGCTTTTCTGATTTGGTGGCAATGAACGAAAATTACTTGAGTTCAAAAACAGACAGCCTTATCCAGTTTAGAGACAATGGATACAATAGTGCCTATTACCAGGCCCGAATAAGCTTTTTTGAACCTTTAAGTGAAAAATCAAATGTCCGGGTAAACTACAGTATATCCAATAACCTATCTGATACGGAACGCATAGTAACCTCGAGGGAACAGGAAACCGCTTTGGTTACACTGGACAGTGTCCTTTCCAATGAATTTGAAAACATGTATATATCCCAATGGGCAGGTGTTGGCTATAGCTATAAATCGGACAAGATGTCGATATATTCCAACCTAAATATGCAGTCTGCAAAAATCGACAGTGACCGAATTTTTCCCGGTTTTGAAAACACACAGCGCAATTTTACCAACTTGCTCCCACAGGTAGTAGTCGATTACCAATTAGACGAGCTGAGCAGTATGCGGATCGACTACAATACCAGTACCACAGCTCCCACCATCAGGCAGCTACAGGATGTCATCAGCAATTCCAACCCGCTCCAACTCTCCAATGGCAATCCTGACCTGAATCAGGAGCTCAGCCACCGCCTGTTTGCCCGATATCGCCGGATCAATCCGGAAACCAACAAATCTTTTATGTTTTTCCTTTATGGTAATCTCCGAAAGGATTTTATCGGAAACGAAACTTTTGTAGCCAACCGGGATACGCTTGTTCAGGGAGAGGTGTTGCTTCCTCAGGGAGGGCAATTTAGCCGTCCTGTAAACTTGGATGACTATTGGTACCTTCGGGCCTATTCCAGTTATGGCTTTCCACTCCGGTTTATGAAAAGTAATCTTAGTGTAAACACCGGCATGCGGATGAACAACCGTCCTGGAATCATAAACGGTGAGTTTAACTTCAACCGCAACACCGGCTTATCTCAGGGAATCAACTTAAGTAGCAATATCAACGAGCGGATTGATTTCAACCTGTCTTCTACGGGAAATTACAACATCGTACGCAGCAGTTTGCAGCAGGAGCTCTCCAACAATTTCTATACGCATAGCACCCGAATGGATTTATTCTGGAATTTCGCCGGAGGCTTTTTCGCAGGCAATAGTGTCAACCACCTGGTCTACTCCGGACTGGGGGAAGATTTTGACCAGTCAATCCTTTTGGTCAACTTGGAGATGGGCTTTCGAATTCCCCCTTCCAAGAAAACTGAGGTTAAGTTGACCGTATTTGACTTGATGAATCAGAACACCAGCATCGACCGAAATGTCACGGATGTGTTTGTGGAAGACGTGCGGACCCAAGTGCTCCGTCAGTTTTTCATGCTTACGGTTACCTATAACCTAAGGAGATTCGGAGGGTACAATATGAATATGTAAAAAACAACTGCCAGGTTTTCAAATTCTGGCAGGTCTGAATATGTCGGAATTTTTTTAGCTTTAATGTGAATCCGCCCAGTTTTTGGCATTGATGAATGCCTCGATCCATGGAGATACTGCTTCCACTTTTCTTTCCCGGGGGAAATGGGGCCAGTTCCAAGAAAATAGTGACCGCTCAATATGGGGCATAATGGCCAAATGCCTGCCATCAGCGGAAACAATTCCCGCCGTGGCAAAGTCAGATCCATTTGGGTTGCCTGGATAGGCCTCATAGCTGTATTTCATGGCGATCCCGTAGGTTTCCATCGACTGGGGAAGACTGAATTTTCCCTCACCATGAGCTACCCAAACCCCCAACCGCTGGCCACTCAGGGAACTTAACATCACAGATTTATTTTCGGGTATGGTCACATTGACAAAGGCAGATTCGAATTTGTGACTTTCATTATGCAGCATGCTGGGTTGCACTCCATGTTCGGGATAGACCAGGCCTAATTCCACCATGAGTTGACAGCCATTGCAAACACCAAGAGTGAGGGTGTCGGTGCGGCTATAGAAATTGTCCAAGGCAAGTTTGGCTTTATCGTTGTATAGAAATGCTCCGGCCCATCCTTTTGCCGAGCCCAGGACATCTGAATTGGAAAATCCCCCGACAAATACAATTACCCGAACATCTTCCAAATTTTCAGCGCCGGATATAAGGTCAGTCATGTGCACGTCTTTGACATCGAACCCGGCTAGCCATAATGCATACGCCATCTCCCGGTCTCCATTC
>JBBQXZ010000378.1:0-4284 GCA_038209145.1 Cytophagales bacterium
CGCTTTGAGAAATTAATAAACTTAGGATTTGCGGCAGGTGAACATGAAAAATACTGAACTCATATTGCGTATAGAACGAAGTTTCGGTATATTCCCAATCCTCGGTCAATTCAAGCCAATTCAAAAGTGACTGACAAAGGTCGATCGGTAATATATCTGTTATGAGAAAATGCTTGAAAGGGCTATCGTTTGATTTCCTAATATCTGGTTGAATATTGATTTCTTTAAGCATAGCTCCCTATGAAATTTTTAACATTTCCTTTATACCTTTTATTAAAAATAGTTGGTCATTACAGTACACAGAAGGATTGTCAAAGCCATTTTTATCATGGTATCTGTGTAATATCATACCACCTCCACAAAGATTTAGTGAAGGACAAGTTTGACATTTTGCAGAACTGGGTCGTTGCATCATTTTATACCTAAGAAATTCGTCAGAATTTACAAATTCTAAAAGTCTGGTATCTTTTATATTGATAACAGTGTCAAACTGATCCGCACCATTGAATGAGCTTTTCAATGTGTCATTCTTCATGATTGTGCCATCTGTATCAATAATTAGAATTCCAAAATCGGTAATTCCTAACCCCTCTTTAGAAACATTCCCACCCAAAAGAACTTTAAGCATATCATCCAAAATGCGAATAGGCATTGGGTTAGGATCACCGAAATAAACTTTTAAAAGGCCAATCATCCATTCTCCATATTCTGTTGAGATAAATGATGCTTTTCCCATTGGCAGTTTTGTATGGTTGCCGTCACGATATAAGAAGTCAACACTAGGGGCCTTCAATTCTTTAAAAAAATAATAAATACTTTTTGGATTGGAGGAAGGATCAATTACTGCAAGCAAACCTGTATAAAGGAAGGAATTTTTAGGATGATTCTGCAAATGTCTAATTCCATTCAAAACCTTATTGAAGGTTCCTTTCCCTTGGTGATTAACCCTGTACTGATTATGAGTTTCTTCGGGTCCATCAATGCTGACAGCAACGCTTACATGGTAAATATCGCATATATCCAAAAACTCTTCACAAATCAAGATACCATTAGTCTGGATACTTAAGGGATAAGTGAAAGGCAGGACATTCCTTAAAGCCGCAAAAAGATAATTTAATCTTGCATTTCCCAAAAGAAGAGGTTCTCCTCCATGCAACACAATACTAAAAACGCTTGACTGGTGATCCTTTAGTTTTGCTAATTCTACTATAAGTGCATCAATGGTCTCATTTGACATGAATTTTGGAAGTCGCTTCCAATTGTCATCACCCATATTATAGACGTAACAATAATGACAGTTAATGTTACATCGACTAGCAACCTTGAGTAATATGGTGTCGATTTGACTCACTATTCTTTATCTACCTCGATTATGTCGATTGTGGGTACGGTTATAGCCATTCAATGTTAGATTGCTATCAAATTTTATCTCCTCTATGAGTCTTTTCAAAACTGCGTTGTCAAGATGTGAGGCATCTATCAAGATTTCAGATTTAACTTCGGGTGATTTCTTGGCGATTTTAATATTGCTGGATTCCATTTTTGGCTTAAAATTTATTCAAAGATATAAAAAAAATAATAGCCTTAAAAAATAATTCATAATATACTCAATAACAAGGAATTATAATTTAAAGTTTTCTAAAGTATGTATTTCGATTAGGCAATTAAAAATTCATATATTACTCATTATCAAATATTTAATTAATTATTTTCTGGTAATTACCATATTCGGATAATTTTAAAAATAGACTTAAAACATAAAATCAAAATTCAGATTTATAATTTACTCATTTTTACAGGATCAGGCCAAGCGGCCATGAGGGACTGGGACATCACTGTGAGCCCCGCAATCAATCCCCAACTGATCAATCCACGAAGAAAGTTGTCCAAGAAATCCCTATTTGAAGAGAGTGTTTTCTGAAATAACGGTTTTCGGAGTCGTCACAATCAGGCAATATTTACACATGAAACTGCTCCCTGATATTTTCCGTGACCACTTTGCCGTCAAAGAGGTTGATGATCCGGTGGGCATAGTTGGCATCGTGGGGAGAGTGAGTTACCATCACGATAGTGGTTCCCTCGTTGTTTAGTTCTTCCAAAAGCCGCATCACTTCTTCCCCGTTGGCTGAATCCAAGTTACCGGTCGGTTCATCAGCGAGGATTACGGCGGGCTTGGCAACAATTGCCCGGGCGATGGCTACACGCTGCTGCTGACCTCCGGATAGCTGTTGGGGAAAATGGCCTTTCCGGTGCATGATATTCATCCGGGAAAGTACTTCCTCTACCCTGCGTTTGCGTTCATCCGCGGGAGTCTTCAAATACAACAGGGGCAATTCGACATTTTCATAGCAGGTCAATTCATCAATCAGGTTAAAGCTTTGGAATACAAAGCCGATGTTTCCTTTCCGAAGTTGGGAGCGTTGTCTTTCAGAATACTTGGCCACATCCTGATCAATGAAATGGTAAGCCCCGTCATCCGGATTATCCAATAATCCGATGATATTGAGCAAAGTGGATTTTCCGCATCCCGAAGGGCCCATGATGGCCACAAATTCCCCTTTTTGGATTTCAATATTTATACTGTCCAACGCTGTGGTCTCCACCTCTTCTGTGGTGTAGCGCTTTTTTAGATTCTCGGTTTTGATGATGTGGCTCATGGCATTTAGTTAGTTAAAGAATTTAATATTTTTGTGGATGAAGACGGAAGTTGGGAGACAGAAGCGTGTGGTATTGGGCCTTCCTGTATTCGGTGTTAATTACTTCCTTGTTCATGTTATAATTTAATATAGTTATTTGATGCTTTATTTGAAACCAACCATCATATTCATTAGGGTAAAAGCTTCCGCATACATGGATTGAAAATCTTCCTCGCTTATATAATCCCTCCTTTTTGAGTTATGCAAGCACGTTATTACTTCTGCCAGTGACCTAATTGAATACCCCATAAATCTTTTTTGCTCCGGGTTGGACTGGCCAATGGAACCCTCTGCTATATCAAGCGCAATTGAATCTGTGGCCTTTATCGATTGGGATGATAATCCAAATAGTTCAAAATTTGGAAATTTCAAAACCATTTGGTGTATCTCCTCTCCAAAATCCATTGCTTTTTGCCAAATAACAAGTTTTTCAAATTTGAATTCCATATGCAGCAATGGTTAAATTGTACGATTCATTTTAATTTCTTTATAAAACCTAACCATTTTTTACAAAATTCAACTCCCAAACTTCAGTCTCCCGCCCTTCCGTCTCCCATCCCCCGTCTTCCGTCCGCTATCTCCCGTCCCCCCTTAATTCAAATTCAGCACCTCGTTCTTGCCAAAATTCTCATACCCGCTTACAATTACCTTTTCTTCCGGAGTGAGGCCTTCAATAACCTCGTAGAATTCCGGGTTTTTGCGTCCGAGGCGGATAGTCCGCTTCTCTGCTTTGCCCGTAGCCGGGTCGAAAACAAACACCCAGTTACCTCCGGTATCTTTAAAAAATCCCCCGGTAGGAAGCAAAACGGCCTGTTCACTTTCTCCGAGTTCCAGCCGGATTCGCACCGTTTGACCCCGGCGGAGACCTTCGGGAACTTCACCCGTAAATATCATATCTATTTCAAACCTTCCCCCGGTTACAATTGGATATATTTTACTGATTTCCAACTCGTAAGAATTGCCGGATAATGAAAATGACCCGTTCAATCCCGTGTATACCCGGGGAAGGTAAAGTTCATCAATTGGAACTTTGACCTTAAATTTATCCAAAACATCGATTTGCCCGTAACGTTGTCCCGGTGAAATAGACTGACCCACTTGAAGTTGTTCAGTCGAAAGCTGTCCTGAAGTGGGTGCCCTTACGGCCAAGTTGTCCAAAATACGTCCTACACCATCCAGGGATTGGTTCATCCTACTTTCTGAATCCCTCAGTTGCCTTTTTTGGGATACGCGGGAGATGGAATCATTTCGATAAGCTTCATAAGTCAGTTTTCTGCGCTTGAGGTTGTAGTCATATTGCTCCCTCACTTCTTCGAATTCCCGTTCGGACACCAGTTTTTTCCCATGGAGCTCTTTAAACCGTTCGTATTGGGGCTTGAGCAAGCTGAGTTGGTAATCAATCTCTGCCAGCTGCCCTTGTTGATTCAGGTCATTTTGGTCTAATTGCAACCTTACCTGCCTCAGGTTGTTGATCTGAAAATAAAGTCCTGATTCCCGTTCCATCACTTCAAGTTGAAGCTTGGAATTGGAGAGCATCAAAATGGTATCCCCAATTCCCACGAATGATCCTGACTCCCTGACCACCTCT
>JBBQXZ010000379.1:0-4277 GCA_038209145.1 Cytophagales bacterium
AAAAGACGGAAAAGTCGTCGGAAAAGGGTTCAATTCCGTGTTGGCCACCAAAGATCCCACTGCCCATGCGGAAATGGTCGCAATCCGGGATGCCTGCAAAAATTTGGACAGCGTATTGTTGGAGGGCTGTGAGATCTACACTTCCTGTGCCCCCTGCCCCATGTGTTTGGGAGCCATGTATTGGGCCAAGCCCGACAAAGTGTACTATGCCTGCTCCCAATCAGAAGCGGCAGAAGCAGGCTTTGACGACCAATTTATCTATGAGGAGATGAACGTTGCTGTGGATAAAAGGAAAATTCCGTTCGCCCAAATTACCCCGAAAACCTATATGGATCCTTTTAACGAATGGAATGAAAAGGAAGACAAAACGTAGCATTGATGGGATTGGGTATTGGATTCTAATTTAAATGGCTTCAATCAATTATCTAGGGAATTGGCTGAAGGAAACTTTTATCTGGATGAAAAAAAGTTACAGAGGTTCGAAAATCTGTTTTTCATTCGATTGCTTTCCTCAAAAAAAGTCAATGATTTTATTTATGGATTTTTAATCGTAATATTGCAATGTAATATTTGATTTATTTATCGCTTTGAAAATAATCCTTAAAAAAAACGGACAACGAAGCATAAAAAGGATTATAAAAAAACGTTGTGGCCTCTGTGAAACTCCGTGTTCTCTTTGGTTCCCTTAAAAAAAGACCTCGAAGGACACAAAGGAAAAAAAATCTGTGTTTTCTGTTAAACCTCATTGTTCTCCGTGGTTCCCTACCTATAGAAGGAAGCATTAATACAAGCTTTGCTTCACTTAAACTGTGAAAACACCCTTGAAAACAACCAATAATGGGCGTAACAAAAAGTGACCTCTTTACTGCCACCCAAAATGAGCTGGCAGCCGTAGCCAAAGTGTTGGCGCATCCTGCCCGGGTGGCAATTATCCAGTATTTACTCCAATCAAATACTTGTTGCAACGGGCATTTGGTAGACGAATTGGGTTTGGCACAAGCCACCATTAGTCAACACCTGAAAGAACTTAAAAACAGTGGTATCATTCAGGGTACCATTGAAGGTGTATCCGTCAACTACTGCATCAACCCCCGGCGGTGGGAGGAAATTAAAGGAATATTCAACGTATTATTTGACGGGTATCAAAGGCCTACCTGTGGTACCGATTGCTAACCCTTAAAATTCAAGAACCATGAAAACAGCAGATGAATTAAAAAAGATCGTTCAGGAAAAATACGGTGAAATTGCCAGCGGACAAAATCCTTCCTGTTGTGGATCAGACAGCGACAGTCCCGAAGTATATAATATCATGACGGATGATTATTCACACGTGAAAGGCTACAATGCCGACGCCGACTTGGGCTTGGGCTGCGGGCTGCCAACCCAATTTGCCAACATCCTACCCGGCGATACGGTCATAGACTTGGGTTCCGGAGCCGGCAATGACTGCTTTATTGCCCGCAATGAAACCGGCGAAAGCGGCAAGGTAATCGGTATCGATTTTACGGAGGCCATGATTAAGAAGGCGAGGTTGAATGCCGAAAAATTAGGGCTTAACAATGTGGAATTCCGTCAGGGAGATATCGAAGACTTGCCTGTATCGGATAACGTGGCAGATGTAATCGTCAGCAACTGCGTACTTAACCTCGTACCCAATAAAGAAAAAGTCATGCGGGAAATTTTCCGAACCTTAAAGCCGGGCGGACATTTCAGTATTTCGGATATTGTACTGATAGGCGAATTGCCCGACGAGTTGAGGGCTAATGTAGAAATGTATGTGGGTTGTGTTGGTGGAGCCATTCAAAAAGAGGCCTACCTTAACGACATCCAACATGCAGGATTTCAGCAAATTACGATTCAAAAGCAAAAGCCCATCATCCTTTCCGATTCAATCTTGGACCGATTTCTTCCAAAAGAACAAAAAGAAGCCTTCCAAAGGGGAGATTCAGGGATCTTCAGCATAACTGTTTTCGCCCAAAAACCCGGTTTCAAGCCACTTAAAATAATAGCCGGCGACCTCAACGACTCCAACAGTTGCGATACAGGTTCTCCCTCTTCAGCCTGCTGCTAAACAGGGCATTTGTTTAAAAACAAAAGTCGACATAAATGACACGCAGCAAAACCGGCTTGTTTCCGAAAATTGAAGCGGTTATACAGGTGCTTGACCTAACTACAATCAACAATGAAAGAAAAGTGCTCCTTCAGCCCTTGATTGATTACATAAAGGTCAATGTGAGGCAAAACAAAGAGGTCAGACTCAATTTTATATGCACCCATAACTCACGGCGGAGCCACTTATCCCAAGTGTGGGCACAGGCTTTGGCAGCATATTACAATATTGCCAACGTCTATTGTTATTCCGGAGGCACCGAAGCAACGGCCATGTTCCCCATGGCAGCCGATACGCTGAAAGGACAGGGTTTTGAAATCACCCCTCTCTCAGCTTGTAGTAATCCGGTTTACAGTGTAAAATTTGCCATAAACTCCCACCCAGTCATTGGTTTTTCAAAGACCTATGACAATGGGTTTAATCCCCAATCGAATTTTGCGGCCATATTAACCTGCTCTCAGGCGGATGCAGGTTGTCCCTTTATTGCGGGCGCTGAACAGCGCATCCCAATCACTTTCGAGGATCCGAAGGCATTTGACGACACCCCACAGCAAGCCGCAAAATACCAGGAAGGAAGCATTCAGATAGCCACCGAACTAGCTTTTGTATTTTCAAACATCATCCGACCATGACAGTATCCACAGCACCCCCAAAAAAGGAAATGGCGTTTTTCGAACGATACCTAAGTATATGGGTTGCCCTGTGCATTCTTGGAGGAATAGGCATCGGTTACTTGGCTGGTGATTCCATGGAATTTCTCAGTAAAATGGAGGTTTCCAGGGTCAATATCCCCATCGCCATCCTGATCTGGATGATGATTTACCCGATGATGTTGCAAGTTGATTTTGGCAGTTTGAAAAAAATAGGTAAAAAACCAAAAGGAATCGTTCTTACGGTAGTTGTCAACTGGTTGATCAAGCCGTTTACCATGGCATTTTTTGCCTGGCTGTTTTTCGCCAATCTCTATTCCGCATTTATTTCTCCGGAAATGGCTGGAGAATATATTGCAGGGGCGATTTTGCTGGGAGCGGCGCCCTGTACGGCGATGGTATTCGTTTGGTCTTACCTGAGTGACGGGGATCCAGCGTATACCCTGATGCAGGTTTCGGTAAATGACCTGATCATCCTGGTAGCTTTTGTTCCCCTTGTCGGCTTTCTGCTTGGTATTACAGATGTCATTATTCCATATGATACCCTGATATTAAGCGTGGTCATCTATGTTGTGGTTCCTTTGGTTGCGGGATTTTTAACCAGCAGGTACCTGATCCGGAGGAAAGGAAAACAATGGTTTACGGATGTCTTCTTGGCCAAATTAAAACCGGTAAGCATTTTCGCCTTACTGCTAACCCTACTCCTACTGTTTGCCTTTCAAGGGGAAAACATCCTCATCAATCCAATAATTATCGTATTCATCGCCATTCCGTTGATTATCCAGACTTATTTCATCTTCTTTCTTACCTGGTTTAGTGGAAAAAAAATGAATCTCAGCCATGCGGTTTGCGCTCCGGCAGCGATGATTGGGGCGAGTAATTTCTTCGAACTATCCGTAGCCGTTGCCATTGCCTTATTTGGACTGGAAAGTCCAGCCGCTTTGGTTTGTGTGGTGGGTGTATTGGTGGAAGTGCCTGTAATGCTGTCGCTGGTTGCTTATGTCAACAAACAAAAAATAAAGCTTAAAACAGTGGTTTAATCTTTAAACGCAGTTTGTTTTTTTATCTACTCTTTCTATGAAATTCGGGCTTTAACGGCTTAAATAAGTTTACAACGATTCAACTTTTATCCCTTCCCAATCTTTCAGCAACTTGGATACCGGCCTTAAAACGGAGACATGCATGGTAGTTTCTACTCCGAATCCCAATGCTGAGTCCGAATCGGATAGAAAATAGCTATCAAAATCGAAATCATTTCAACCTTAAATAAAACCCGAGATTCAATAGAAAATATCAATCAATATTAATTTGGATTTAATCTAAATTATATAATATTTGCATACTATTTAAATTCAATCTTAATAAATGAAACAAATAACGCTACTTTCACTCCTGACAATGGCAGTTGCCTGTTCTTCTCCGTCTACAGAAACCCAGTCCGAGGGAAAAACCATCGTTACAGCCGGTGGCACCATTACGGAAATTGTGCATGAGCTTGGATTTGGACGGTCGATCAT
>JBBQXZ010000380.1:0-4277 GCA_038209145.1 Cytophagales bacterium
GGAGTTGAGCCACAGTCAGAAACTGTTTGGCGTCAAGCTGATAAATATCATGTTCCTCGTCTTTGTTTTGTAAATAAAATGGATAAGATGGGTGCGGATTTTTATATGAGTTTGAATTCAATTCGAACTCGTTTAAATCAAAAGGCGGTAGCTGCTCAATTACCGATTGGTGCTGAAAGTAACTTGTCTGGCGTGATTGATATTTTAGAAAAGAAAGCCTATAGCTTTTCTGGATTTAATGGTGTTGACGTTACCGAAATTCCTGTGCCTGAAGATATGAAAGAGAAAGTTGAAACCTTCCACAATGAATTAGTAGAAAAAGCGGTTGAATGTGATGAAAAAACCATGGAAAAATATTTAAGTGGTCAAGAAATTAGCCGCGAAAACTCCTAAAAAGTGCGAGGCCTCCTTCTTTATCATTCCCCTCTTTGAGGAGCCTTTTGGCATCTGTCAAATAGCCTTGCACCAATTTGCGTTGTTCATCTACCAAGGTTGACACCCGGGGCTTCATGTCATAGAACTCATGTACATCACCTTTGGGAATAGGACCGGAAATGATCAAGGGTGTCCGCGCATCATCTATAAGTACGGAATCCACTTCATCTATCATGGCAAAATGGTGCTTGCCTTGAACGAGATCGCGCGCATCTCGGGCCATATTATCACGCAGGTAGTCAAAACCAAACTCATTGTTGGTACCATACACGATGTCACAGGCGTAGGCATTTCTCCGAGCTTCTGAATTTGGTGGATATTTATCAATGCAATCCACCTTTAAGCCGTGAAATTCAAAAAGGGGAGCATTCCACTCAGAGTCCCTTTTGGCCAGGTAATCGTTTACGGTAACGATGTGAACGCCCCTTCCGGATAAAGCATTGAGATACGCAGGCAAAGTAGAAACCAGCGTTTTTCCTTCACCGGTAGTCATTTCAGCAATGTTTCCCTTGTGTAATGCAACGCCACCAAGCAACTGAACATCATAATGCAACATGTCCCAGGTAACTTCTACCCCGGCGGCATTCCAGGTATTTCCCCAAGTGGCTTTTTCATCGGCAATAGTCACATAACTTTTCAGGGTAGCCAATTCCTTGTCCCTTATAGAGGCACTAACTTCAAGTTTTCCGATCTCCTTGAGTCTTCTAGCTGTTTCTTTCATCACAGCAAACGCTTGGGGAAGTACTTTTTCCAAGCTTTTTTCCAACGCCTCATTTCTGGCTTTTTCAGTAACGTCGATTTCGTTGAAAAGCGCATCCTTGGCCTGAACTTCAACTGGAGAGAGGCCATCGATTTTTGCTTTTATTTCGAGAATTTTATCATCAAAGCTTTTTAAGTCGGAATTGATAATGTCTTTTATTTTTTGAGTTTCCTGCCGCAATTCATCATCGGACAAGACCTGAAGTTTGGCGTATGCTTCCTTAATGCTTTCCACTACGGGATTTAGCAGTTTAATATCTCTATCTGACTTGGTACCAAATACCTTAGAAAGTCCTTTTGCAATAAAATCTAACATAAATAGAATGTATAGTTGTCTTTATTTAACGTTCAAATTGAAGCCAATGCTTCTTGTGGGATATGTATGATTCCCTGAAAAACCTGTTGCGCAGGCCCGATTAACAGGATGTTGGTGTAACCACCCTTGCCATCGGATTTAAAGCTGACTTTTAAAGTACCACCTTTCGTCTCGATGGAGACTTCTTCCAGTTTCTTTTCTTTACCATACAAAAGCGCACAGGCGGTGACACCTGTTCCACAGGAAAGCGTCTCGTCTTCCACACCCCGTTCGTAAGTGCGGACTTGCAATCTGCCAGCACCAACCTCCATCACGAAGTTGACATTGGTTCCCATGGGATACAACTCCCGGTTATATCTGATTTTGGCCCCTTCTGAGACGACCGGATAATCGTTGATATTTTCCACAAAACGAATATGATGGGGAGCGCCGGTATTTATAAAATAATCCTTTCCAAGTTGGCGAAATTCACGGACAGGAATCATTTCCAACGAAACCGTAGCGTCTTTGATAGTTGCCGCATGAGGGCCGTCTACAGCCATAAAACGGCATTCATCTTTACACATCCCCAAAAATCCAGCGAACGAAACAGCACAGCGGGCACCGTTTCCACACATGCTTTGGGAGCCGTCTGCATTAAAATAGATCATTTCAAAGTCATAGCCTTCATGCGATCTGAGGATAATAAGCCCATCTGACCCCACCCCTAATCTTCGGTGACAAAGGGCCTGAATCAGGGACAAGTTGTCAGCATCGAAAGAAAGACCTCTATCATCTATCATGACAAAGTCGTTTCCCGTGCCTTGATATTTATAGAAGGATGTAGTCATTTTCCATAGGATTGTTCGTTTTTGGCCTCTGCTTCACGGTTAAAATGAAAACCAATTTACAAAAATACGCAACTTGGTTGAATTATATGGCCTAAACAACTATTAATACCTGTCAGACCGATGAGATATTCAACAAAAATTAGGCCTATTCGCTTAAGGAAAATAAGTTGCAGCTTTTGGAAAACAGCAATAACAGGTATCAATCTGAAGTTAATGCCAATTTAATGGACTGAATAGGTTTTTCATAAATATTTTACCTACTTATTTTCCCCATAATTATACGATTTAGCGATTTATTGGCTAATTTAGCATTGCGCTAGCTAATTAATTATCAGTCAACTACTAAAAATATCACTTAAATTAACCCAATACGATGAAAAAAACATCCATCAATAGATCTAGAAGAACATTCCTGTCACAAAGCACAAAAGTATCCTTATCAGTGGGATTAGGCAGTAGCTTGGTAGGTTCCGCATTATTTTCTGCCTGCGCCTCAAGTGAAGAATCGAAGGCTGAACAGATCATAACTGGCTTTTCTCAAGAACCCTTACCTTATGATTATTCGGCTTTAGAACCGCATATCGATGCCATGACCATGGAAATCCATTACACCAAACATGCTGCTGGGTACGCAAAAAATGTGAGCGAAGCAGCTACAGAAGAAAATGTGGATACGTCCAAACCCCTGGAGGAAGTTTTGGGAAATGTTTCCAAGTATTCGACGAAAATGAGAAATAACGCGGGAGGCCACTACAATCACGAGATGTTTTGGAGCATTATGTCAGCAGAGGCTGGCGGACAACCTACAGGCGCTCTGGCGGAAGCCATCAACACTGATTTCGGAAGTTATGATGCCTTCGTTGAAGAATTCGAAACGGCGGCTAAAACAAGGTTCGGATCAGGATGGGCGTGGTTGGTATTAGATGGGAATACCCTTAAAGTTGGCTCTACACCCAATCAGGATAATCCGCTTATGGATATTTCAGACTTCAAAGGATCACCGCTCATGGGGATAGATGTATGGGAACATGCCTATTACCTCAATTATCAAAATGAACGGCCACGCTACATAACTAGCTGGTGGAATTTGCTGGATTGGACGAAAGTTGCGGAAAGATTCGATTCTTTTAAAGGATGATTATAAAAACTAGAATTAAGAGAAAAATGGCTCGGGATTAGCCCGGGCCATTTTTGATGTTTTTTGTCCAGAAGTTTCCATGATTAATTGCGCTTAAGAAACCTAAATGACTGATTCATAGAGTTTATCCTCCGTTGCCGAATTTCATGAGACATTCAAACATCCCATATTAGATAAACCTACCATCCCTCCTGTCAGGCGGGCCGCTTTGAGACTGTCTCTTCTCAGGGAAGAACTGAAAGAACTTGAGCAAACAATAGCTGCCGGGGATATGGTGGAAATTGCAGATGCCTTTTGTGACCTTCAATATGTGCTCTCCGGTGCGATTTTGGAATTTGGTCTGGGGGGACACTTCAAAGTGCTTTTCGAAGAGGTTCAACGGTCCAATATGAGAAAGGCCTGTCAAGATCTCGCAGAGGCAGAAGCAACTATGGAGCATCATCAACTTCAGGGGGTAGAATGCTTTTACGAAAAGGATGGGGGTAAATACTTGGTTTACAGAAAGGGAGACCGAAAAATCCTCAAATCAATTCATTACTCTCCGGCCAATTTGGAAAGAATCCTCTATGCCGACAAATAGCCTCACTGCCAACCACTAACTTTCAACAATGATCAAAAATATATTTTCTGGCCTACTAGGCATCTGTCTGGTAGGGAATCTTTGTGCACAAGAAAGAGCCAGGGACTTTGGCTTTACCTTTGGAGTCTTGCCTACTGGCACCTGGAATGCCATCACAGATGTATCCGGGTTAAAGGTTGGCCATCTTACCTTGATTGAAGGGACGGACATACGAACCGG
>JBBQXZ010000381.1:0-4266 GCA_038209145.1 Cytophagales bacterium
TGGGATACCTTTCTCAATCACGCGCCCAGGAAGCTGGCCTATTGCGATGCCTTCACCGTTTGGGCGGGCATATTTAGGGCGCACATATCTTTTGACATAAAATTCGGCATGAATAAGGTCAAGTACTTCGGTCACTTCTTCACCGATTTGCACGCAGCCGCTTACATCTTCAGTGGGTTCAATGATGATGATTTCTCTGCGCAGGTCTTCGGGCAATGCCATACGGCCTGTGCCCTTGGCTCGTTTCTTTGGTATTTTCTTTTCAGCAACTTTCACTGCCTCTTCAGAAAGCTCCTCTTGTTGCTCTTGGGTGGTTCCCAAGATCAAAAAGATTCATTTGAAGCAAGTCAACTTCCCGGCTTGAAAGCTTCTCGCTTTTTCTGCCAAAAATATACCGGCGGAATTTATCCAGCTCGAAGATGAGTTGGGAGATTTTATCTTCTTTTTCAGATATTGAAAGACAAATATATCTCCACTCACAGGATGATGGCCGAGTTCATTGCGCACGAGACCGGCCAGGGAGTAAATACCAAACCGCATGTCGCAAGGTGTGCGGTATAAAAAGGGCCGACAGTTGTGAGATATGGCCAGCATTATCTGGTCAGGGATTTTAGCAGCTCAGTGTAGGAATGGCTCAGATGCCGAAAAGAACTGTATAGTTCCAACCGAATCCCGGAAGGATAATGAATGGCTGCTATCAACTCTCCCTGACTATTATGGTGAGTTGGTTCTTCAATGGAGACGCGCTGAAAACCCGAAGCGGGCCCATCTACGGTTTTCTCAAATTTCCTGGTCCAGTAGTAAAATATGGCAGGGCGTATTTGGTGAGTTAAAGCAAAATCTATTTTGCTGGTCTCCGATGCCCGCCATTGTTCATATAGGATCTGCATCTGCTTGCGGTCGTATCTTTTCATGACACAAGATTAGCGCAATCGAAATATTTTTGAAAGATGGGGTTTATCGGACGGATACAAATAAGGTATTTCAGACTTCCCCCCGCACCCAGACTTTTGCCACTATCAAGAATAAGTCTAAATCAAAACAGTGATGAGATTGTTGCCTGTGGTTTTGCTTTCATTTTTCCTTTTTTCAGTGGTTATGATCAAATGGCAGGTCAGGGTATACGGGTAGGGTAGGGCTTCCATCCTTCATTACGGCAGGTGTAAACATCGCCTTTCAGGCAAAGGATTTCTCATTTTTTTAAAGCGTGCCAACAGCAAGCGGTAACGCGTAATTTGATTATTTGGCACGGACGATCAGAATTTCATCATCGGAGAATTCCATCCACGCGTAATCGTATACGTAATGGAAGGTTTTGCCTTTAGAATTGACGTGGGTATGGGTGTGGTATTTGAACCGAAATTTTTTCTTTTCCAGTATGTTGCGGTACACTTTAATTTGGGTGAGATTGCTGCCGAGCATTTCGTTTAAGATGCTGTAATTTCTTTTGAGATATCCGTTTATTTCAATGGCTGCTTTTTTTGCAACAAATCGAAGATTTTTGTGGTAGTCGTTTTTACAGCCCAGGGAGCAGAACAGTTTGTCTGTTCGCCCGCGCATTGGCTTTTCGCATACGCGGCACATGCTGGGTTTTGGTGAAGGCCGCTTTTTAAGGGTCATTTTGGAAAAAATACATATTTCATACGCGTTGAAGGTAGTGACAATAGGCCATTTGCCATAGCCGTTCTTAACGGTTAAGAACGTTTATAAACGGATAATTTGCACGAAGGGCCGCAAATACTCCTTATTTTTGGGTGCAATGACATCAACTACAGGTCCATGAAAACACCTACACCCTTACCCAATAGAAGCAATCCCATAAAGCTGTTCAAGGCCAAGCCGGGGGCTGCGCGTGTCAAAATAGAAATTCCTTATGCCTGCAAATCAGAAAGAGAAGCTTTTAAGAAGCTCGACACCACGTTTTATCACCCCACGCAAAAGCTATGGAGCATTGCCAATACCCAGGAAAACATAAAAAAGGTGAATGCGCTCTTTGGCGTGGACAGTCTCGTACAAGTAGACACCGATGCACCTAAGCGGCTGCCGGAAGTGCAATTGACGGTCGCATCTGAAGCGGCAATAAATAAGGCCCACCAGAAGATGGTATTAAAGGGCTTTAGCCAAAACACCATACAAACCTATCTAAGTGCGCTTCGGCCTTTCTTCAAATACTTTGAAAACAAGCCACTTACATCTGTAACCAAGGAAGATATTGAGGGTTATGTTTTCACGCTGATCACAAAGTATAAGATTGGAGAATCAACGCAGAATAGCACAATCAATGCCATCAAGTGCTACTATGAGCATACCCTGGGCCTGCCGCGCGAGTACTACAACATTACCCGGCCCAAGAAGAGCAAGGATTTGCCTAATGTGTTAAGCAGCAGAGACGTAATGGCTATCATTAACAGCCCTATCAACCTAAAGCACAAGACGATACTGCACACGATCTATGGTGCGGGGCTCCGGGTAGGCGAGGTGCTGCGCCTGAGGGTGAAGGATGTGCGCAGCGCCGAGGGATATATATTCATCAAAGATTCGAAGGGCAAGAAAGACCGGCACACTGTATTGAGCACCCATCTTCTTGACATGCTCAGGTCTTACTATAAGGCATACAAGCCGGCCTATTGGCTCTTTGAAGGTCAGAGTGGTGGTCAGTACACGTCCACGAGCATACAATGTATATTTCGCAAAGCTGCGAAAGACACGGGCAGCAATCCATGGAGCACCCCCCATACACTTCGGCACAGCTTCGCTACCCACCTTATGGAGCGGGGCGTGAACATCCGGCAGATTCAGGCAGCCCTTGGTCACAGCAGTTCAAAGACCACTGAGATTTACACGCATGTACTGGCTATCAACAACAAAACACTCAAAAGTCCTTTGGATAGTTTGTATGAAATGGGTAAGTTTGAAGCGTCCAGAACCGACCTTCCTACATAAGGGATATAAACCATATAGGGGAGGGGAATGTGGTTTATACGGATGTTGGCAAACATTTTAAAACGACAGAATATGAAACAAATCACATTGACAATCATGAGCGTAATCATGATAATTTTTTCAGTACAAGCACAAGACTACAAAAAGTTGAATGTCTTCGTTACGGACTTCTTTGACGCAGAAGCATCAATAACAGTAGAAGCCTTGAACTATGACCCGTTGATTGCAACTGATGCTTTGAAAAACGCATTAGTAATGAATAGCTTCAAAGTAATTTCTGAAAGAGTAGTCAAGGAAAGGATTGAACTTAACAATAAAGGTCAATTAACAGATTCGACATTTAATCAAGATGTCTCAATAGGCAAGACAACTTATTTAAAATCGGTATATCTAGTGACTTTCAATTATCAGCATAGGGCAAATATTGGTTGTGGGGGTTCAGTAATGAGTAATTTATCCGGTCAAATATTTGACCTCGCAAGCGATGGACAAATTGTTGCAACATTCTCCTTTAAACAATGGAATTTTGAAGGCAAATGCACATCAGACGTAATGAACGCTCTTGCCAAGAAATTAAAAGAACAATCAAAAAATAAGTAATATGGAACCATTTATTTCAAGAATACTAATTCAACATGTACAAGGATCTACAATTGCATATTTATACAACCGAGAATCTTTTGAATTGCTTAAAATCGACAGGCAGCAATATAACAAGTCTCAATTCATTGAAATTGGACAAGTAATAGAATATAACAAGAAGAAATACAAAGTGGAATCCCTTAATTTCAAAATGGAAGAAAAATTATACAAAATGGACTCAAGTGTTGGTTTTAATGTGTAAGCTCCAACTGACCCTTCTGATTTCTACTGTCAAATAGGCGTTTTTGTTGACAATGTAGAATAAAAACGTTTGCTAACAATGTATAAAAATAATAGCCGAAATAGTAGTAAATTCAATGGTTGTAGCCTGCTTCAACTTTTCTGTAACTCGACAGGAAAGTGCCGCGAAGTCGGCTACTATTGTTATACTTACCGTTAGCTGCAAAAATAAATAACGACACCGTATGAAAAAATTTACATTGACAATTTTGATTTTATCAATTACGACAATTTGCTTCGGCCAGACAAAAGAACTTAAGTACTTCAATAATCAATGGTTACAGAAAGAAGTAAGTGCAAAAAAAGGCAAGTTTTCACAGACAATTATCCAAAACGCTGACGGAAGTTTGACAACAGAAATAAAAAACATCAAAAAAGACGAGATAATTAGTAGCCAAACATACAAAGGAGAAGAGCCTTTTGGTATTTGGAAATATAAAC
>JBBQXZ010000382.1:0-4257 GCA_038209145.1 Cytophagales bacterium
GGCAGAATGGGGATACCCATTGTGATAGCGGTGAAAGACCAGGAAATCATTTTTTCTGTTGACCTTTCCTTTTCCGCCTGATTTTATAATACCCGCAAAACTTCCTCCATCCAATTCCTCCGGCAAAGGCATGGAATAACCCGCCAGTTCACCAATGGTCGGTAAAATATCCCAGCCCCCCACAGCTTCATGGCTCATCTTTCCAGCAGCTATGCCAGGCCCTTTTACCATGAAAGGAACCCGTATACCTCCTTCATAGAGGGTCCATTTGCCGCCCCGAAGGGGAGAATTTCGCATGGGTTTATCGAACGTTTCAGGAGGCAGCATTTTCTGTTTCGAAGGAACCGGAGGTAGAAATTCTACCCCCCCGTTATCAGCCATAAAGATGATATAGGTATTTCCTTCTATACCAAGAAGTTCCACCTTATCCATTATTTCTCCGATGGTATGGTCCATATCCTCCAGCATCCCTGCCCATCCAGGGTTGTTGTGCTTTTCCCCTTTTGGCTTTTTCATGTATTTATCAAGGGTGGCTTGCCTGGTCTGAATATCTACATGTGGGGCATAATGCGATATTTGAAGGTAAAAAGGATTCCCCTGTCTCACCTGCCGCTCCATAAAATTCATGGCCCTACCGATAATTGAGGACGTTCGCTTGGGATCATTATTTATATATAGATCATCCCATTTATCTTCCTTGTTGGCCATTAAATTGCCGTTGGCGTTACGGGTGTCACCGTCACTTTCATCATAGCCCAAATCTTCCGGGAAAATCTCAGCCCTTAAATCCCACTTGCCGAAATGGGCCGTTTTGTAGCCCGGATCGATGGCTTTTAATAAAAAAGGAATTGTGAGTTGGTCCTTGTTGGAATAGGGATGATGATTTTCGGAGAAAATTTCATCTCCAAGCCTAGCGGGAGTCTGTCCAAAAAGAATACTTCTTCGGGATGGAGAGCAAATGGCAGCAGGTGCGTAGCCATTGGTAAATCTAATCCCTTCTCTGCCCATCCTGTCAATATTGGGCGTCTCAAAATAATCACTCTTTGATTCCGGAATCCGGTCGTCCATACCAATCGATGTGCTGCTCCAACCTTGGTCATCGGTAAGTATAAATATAAAATTGGGCGGAGCCACCTTGTCCGTTTTATTGGGGATTTTAAAACTTCCCGTGCCAATAACCATTAAAACGGATAGCATAAAAATCAACAGTATTCTTTTCATGTGTATTGGTCTTTACCAGTTGTAATAAAGCATTGATGAAATAAAATCCTTGCTAGTTAGGATGGCTTTTTCGAAAATAATTGAATCGGGATTGCATTTCATAGGGAAATTCGTCTTTAACCTCTAAGAATAGAGGGTTATTGTTTTTAATAATTCCCAACCTGGTACTCCCCGAATATGTACCATTAAAGGTTTCATTCCGTAACCGAAGGGTATTTCCGTGTGATGAAAAAACCATTTCAGTGGCTTCATTGTGGATTTGAAGGCCAGGATCCATCCCTACAGCTAAATTTGCACTGATTCTCCAGTTTCCAATCTTGATTTCCGCGATTCCATTAGTTATGACCCCTCCCAGCAATTCGGTATCGTTGACCTCCTGCCCAACCTGAATCACTGCAAAAAACCGCATTTGTGACGTTTTTTCCGTATTGCTTGCACTGAAGTGATATTGGTTATCCTCATAGGATTTTAGGCTACCATCTTTCATGAGGGTTTCTCTCCAATTCACTGCGGCCACCTCAAAAGTATCCCTAAGGTGAAAGGACAGGCTTTCTGAAGCCCAGAGCCGCCCCTTTCCTACGCCATTTTCCAGGTCCACGGAAAAAGTTTGGTTTTCCCTGTCAATTACCATTTCGTCAAGGCTATGGATGAGCCATGACCAATCCACTTCCTTAGCGGCCTCTAGATCATCATAGACAAGTATCACGTCAGGTTTCAGTAAAACTAAGTGCCTGTGGTTTTTCAATACGGAATAATCTTCTCCGGTTTCTTTACTTTGGTAGGCCTGGGAGGCATCCCCTTTGGCATATGCCAGATCATCTCCCTGCAGGAATCGGGCAATCCACCCAAAAGCTTCCGTACTGTAGGGCTGGCCTTCCCCGTCTACCAATATGCCGTTCTGACTTTTGGTGTGCTGATACCAGCCGGTACGATGAGGGTCTTTCATAGATACCTTATAACCTGTTCTGTAAAACAATTTTTTGCCCCCATAGAGAATGTTGAAAACATTCTGATCGGAAAGCATGTGGCCGTAGGAGCCAAAGGGGCTGGAGTGCATGGCTACCATCAGGTTTTCCTTTGTATGGGTGATTTCACTGTGCATGGACACCACGCCCACATCGGTAAAGGACCTCCCCATTGGCAATTCAAGATGAGTCGGTGGATCGGGAATGGGCAAATCGCAGGTCTTTGTAAGCCGTATCCACCTGAGGATAGACTCGTCCGAAAGGTCTGATTTATCGTGTTTTAAACATTCGTTTGCATACCAAGTAGCCTTGGGATTCCCGGTAAGTTTTGCAAGTTCGAGCGCAAAGGCGACATAATCGATACCCGGTACATTCAATTCTTCCGAATTGTCCGCAAAACCATCTGATGCAGCACCCGGCGGAATGTGGTAGATCATCCAGTCTGCCTGGTTTTGGTACCATGGATGGGCATTAATGAAATCAAATCCCGTAAATTTTTTGATGTATAAAGGAATGTCTATCATAGTTTCCATATTCATTCGAAAATAAGAAACCCCTTCCGACCAACCCCCATCCATACCACCTAATACAGGAGCTCTTGCCAGAAACAATTCATAGGCATAAGCCAACCACGCTGCTGCATCCGGTTCATTGCCATAAACTGCCAGGCAAGTTTGGAAAAAATAGTGCAGTATATGTTGCCATACATGCCCGCTCAATACCTTGGCCTCTATGTTGTTGATCCAGTCCGTATAAAAATGGGATGCCCGTGGTTTAATGGCCTGAAGTAAGGTTGATTTTTGATTTTCACTAAGCCTGTCATAAAAAGTATCATATACCATCGCCATGGCAAGCATGCAGCGTGCATCGCTAAAATCATTGGTACTCGATACGCCCTTTGGATCCCATTGGCTTACTTCAAAGGCTATTTGAATGGCTTTCCCGGCGTAGGCCTCATTGCCGCTCAAAACATAAGCTTCGGATAAGGAGACTACGGCGTTGTAAACCTGAGTGCCAAGTTGCTTACTGGCATCAAGACGAAGCTTTCTTTCCTGTTCCTCCTCCTCACCTTTTCGTTGGGGCATTCCATCCTGCTCCTTAGGAATCCTTATAAGAAGCGCTTTTTCTGCATTCCTTATAATGGCCCTGATATCTTCATTGGGCTGCAGTTGACGAAGTACGGCAAGTTCTGATTTGGTAGCAAGAATTCTTGGGTGTAGTTTTGGCAATGCCTGTAAAAATTGTTTGGCCGTGGGCGACACCATGGGAATGGCTCCATCTTCCACCACAAAATGTTGTACATTAGACCACTGCTCTCCTGCTTTTTTGTATTGCCAAAACCAAGTACCGGATTCCAATTTTTGGTGGGGATTAAACATTGCCCAGGGACTGTCTTTTATTTCCAGTATTTTATCCGGCGTAGAAAAAGCATTTTCAGCCGATAGCCGCACGTCGTAGCGGGTATTTTCCCCTTTTATGGCTGGCCATCTCAAAACCGGGGGATTCGTCTGCACGCTCATACCCGCAGAGGGTATTGGATAGTCCAGAAAGCGGGGATGGACTACCTCCAGCGTAAAGGGTGTTTCGGGCAGAATGGTCTCCTTTTCATTTTTAGTGCATCCAAAGAACAGGAAACCAAATAAAACAAAAAGGACTGGCGCAAAAAAGAGCAGACTTTGGTTGAGGTTGAAGGTTAAACCAAAAAGACCGGTTAATTTTTCTTTAGGGGATTTCATTGGGTAAGTGCCCATACTTTAAAGTTTTTGTATCGAAAATGCGTCCACCGCATCTGCCTGAAACCTATTTTCCCTTCCTGTAAAACGGGACCATGTTCATTCTCATCCGTCCAGTCTATGATTTTCCGGTTATCTACGTACATTATTATTCTGGAATCTTCCTTTATTAATTTGAGTCGATGGACTTCCTTTGAGGCTATTGGAATGCCGGGTTCCTTTTGCTGCACCAAATGAAAACCACTGTTTTTCCTTAGGTGGGAGATTTCTCTTCCGGGATTGTCCTCTCCATTGGCATAATACGAAATATGGTAAGTGTTTAGCTTTTCACTTTTGGT
>JBBQXZ010000383.1:0-4225 GCA_038209145.1 Cytophagales bacterium
TGTAATGCCCGGAATAATCTGATCGCAGATAATGTTTTTGCCATTAGCTACGATGGTCACTCTTCTTCCGATCAGGGTTACCTCAAAGGTCTGCCATACGCCTGGCCCCTTTGCGACCATTTCATTGGGCGTCAAGAATCCGTAGATGCCTCCATAATAAATATTGGATGGCTCGGTTCCTTTGTTGTCTTCAATTTGCAATTCGTAACGGCCTCTCAGGTAGATGCCGCTATTGCTACCTTCCGGATAGCGAAATTCGGCGTATAGCTTGAAATCGTCAAACTTCTGATCGGAGATAAGGTTAGCTCCCGCTTTGTCGCTGGTGAGGATGCCATCCTTGACCACCCATTGATTTTCGGGTTTGTCAGCTTTCCAGCCTTCCAGGTTTTTACCGTTGAAAATATCAATGGGTGCTCCCCAGGTTGGAGGTGAAGTACGGACCAAAGATGGTGCTCTTTCACCTACAAAGGAATGTTTCTTGCCCGAACTGGTGGTGAGGGTACCGCTTAGCTTTCCATTGGAAAGGGTCCCTTCCAGCTTGGTATCCTTTTTCCCTTGATCCCACTGCGGAGGAATGCTGAAAAAAACCTTCCCGTTGTCGTAATTTACCCGAGACACAGGCCTGGCACTTCCATGATCTTCCAAGAAATATCCCACGAGTGTGCTGTATCCGGAGAGTTTTACCTCCATCCAGGCTGGGAGCTCTTTCCCGTCGATATTCACCGTGAGATTCCACCTGCCGATAATATCTTTGTTATCGGATTGGGCGGTCAGGTCATTTTGAATGGTAAAGGTGCCAGCAATAAGGGCCAAACTGAAGAGAGCTCTTCCCAACGTCCGGGATAACCCGCTATAAAAAGATATCGTGTTCATATTGGATTAAATTTTTGGGATTAATATAGCTTAAAAGTAAGGCTATTTTATTTTTTAAGCACGGGAAAGAATAAAATCTTTAATTTGTTGCTGGTAAAAACCATAAAATGAACCAATTTTATAATTTCCACGCTCTTTTCAAGCTTGTAACCTGCGGCAAAATGCCAGGCTTGATTAACACATCAAGCAAAATACAATTCACCCAATTGTTTATCCATCCTTTTCACATTGGAATTTCCCAGATTTATAAAGTGAGGGAAATTCGCTGCTTTTTGCTAGAATTCATCAACTTGTTTGGGTTGGAGAATAATTATTTGGGTAATGTTACAAGACGGGCAATAAATTAATTAATTTTGAGCCAATGCAAAAATAAATTGATGGCTGAGACACCTTTGGTAAGTATAATTGTCCCCTGTTACAACCAGGAAGCTTTTATAAGTGAAACAATAACTTCTATCCTTGGCAGTGACTTCACCAACTTTGAAATCATAATCGTGGATGACGAATCGACCGATTTGTCCTTGGAGATTGTGGAAAATTGGCATAAAAAAGATCCACGAATTCAGCATTTCCTCCAACCAAACGGAGGTCCGTCAGTTGCGAGAAACCATGCCATCCGTAAAGCCTCCGGAAAATATATACTCCCTGTAGACGGGGACGATTTGATCTCAAGGGAATATATCTCCCATGCAGTGCGTGTGTTGGAGGAACAACATGAAGTCAAAGTGGTTTATTGTCAGGCCGAAAAGTTTGGGGCTGAAAACAAGCCTTGGCTGTTAAAACCGTTTAGCCGACCCGCATTGGCTCAGGGGAACATGATTTTTGTTTCCGCCATGTTTCGGAAAACAGATTGGGAAAAAGCAGGGGGATTTGCCGAGGAGATGACCTGGGGTTTTGAGGATTGGGAATTTTGGATTTCCATGCTAAAAGAAACCGGAGAAGTGGTGCAACTTCCCTTTGTAGGTTTCTATTACCGCATACAAAAGAAGTCCAGAAGAAAATCAGTAAACCAGAAAGGACGGCATTTAACTTATTCATTTATCAATCAAAAGCACAAAGACTTTATATATCAACACCTGAATGGCCCCATCCGAAAGAGTAAAACTTGGTCCAAACCAATTAATACTATATATCGGCTGTTGGGAATCCACGTTTAAAGCAATTCCAACTCATCCATAATCAGGTAAACAATTTCCTTTCTGGCTGATAAAAAAGTTTTATTTTCTTTGTCCTCGGTGAAAATGCAGTTCGCAAAGAAATAAACATTACCTGCCGTTTCATAATACCCCACGTACCAACCCACTTCTTTTCCTTCCTGATTGCCCCACCCGGTTTTGGAGCGGAGAACGTATCCAAGCGTATCCTTCTCCACCATGATTTCTTTCACGATTTCTCCCGATCGGTTGGACACAGGAAGCTTATTGGTATAAAGTCGGGTTAAAAAATCAACTTGTTGTAGGGGTGTGACCTGTAAACTTCCAGACAACCAAAATCTATCTACGCCTGAAGAAATATCCGCATTGCCATAATCGAGCTTTTGGAGCCATGAATCCAGCTGTTTTTCACCAATTCTCCTGGCCAATTCCTGATAATACCAGACCGCCGAATACCTGAAAGCAGAAGCTAAGTTTTGGTCCTGATTCCATGTAGGTAGGTCTCTGACAACACTGTCCCAACGAATCGTGAAGGAAGCGTCCGATACCACGCCAGTTTCCAATCCGATAAGTGAATTGACAATCTTGAAAGTTGAAGCAGGGGTAACAGGTTTTGCCGCCTCTTCGGTGTTGTGGATTATAAATGCCTCTTTTTTTAAATCATACAGCACAAACGTTCCTTCTACCTCAAACCGGTCGTAAAAATTACCAAAATCACGGTAACTGATTTTCTCTGATGGCGATGCGCATGATATCAAAACCATCATCAAGGAGGATAGAAGTAGGGAAAAAGGCTGCATAGTGGTTTTTAGTTCGTCTGCAGAAAATTTAGGTAATTATTAACAACAAATCAAATCTTACCCCGTCTCTTATTTCTGCTATTGAATTAAATGCGTTAACTTAGATCAATGTTAAATTTTGCCATGATTTTCCTGGATAAAAATTTTCATTAAGAATGCAGAAATCTCCAGCCATAAGCGGGCTGTTCATCCAGATTTTATCTTATTAAATGAACGATTTAGAAAAGTATTTTAGGGAAAATAAAGGACGTCTAATCCATAAATGGATCCATTATTTCGTCATTTATGACAGACATTTTTCAAGGTTTAGAAATAAAGAAATCACCATTCTTAAGATAGGTGTTTCACATGGTGGAAGCCTCCAAATGTGGAAAGAATACTTTGGGTCCAAAGCCAAAATATATGGGATAGACATCAATCCTTTGTGCAAAGACTTGGAAGAAGATAACATCAAAATTTTCATTGGATCCCAATCTGACTCCAAATTTTTAAATTAAGTAAAAAAGTCCATTCCAACAGTTGATATTTTAATAGACGATGGGGGCCACACCATGGAACAGCAAATTGTTTCCTATGAGGTATTATTTGACCACGTACAGGATAATGGCGTTTACTTGTGTGAAGACTTGCATACGTCTTACTGGCCTAAATTCGGAGGAGGATTTAAAAAGGAAGGTACCTTTATTGAATATAGCAAAGATTTTATTGATCAGTTAAATGCCCACCATTCGATAGAAAATGGTCTGATGGTAAATGATTTTACCAAAACAGTGGATTCTATTCATTATTACGACAGTATTTTGGTCATCGAAAAGAAATTAAGACCCAAACCCTACGATGAGCAAATCGGAACCCTCAGTTTTGAAATTCCCAAAGAAGTGGAGGAAAAGCTGGAAGAGGTTCAAAGAACGTCCACTATAGTGAGAGATAATAACAGTGGAGGCTTTTTAAAGAGGTTATTCGGAGTTGGGAAGAATGGATAATTCCAAACAGTTGAGAAAGTAATAAACCGATTTTTATTAAATAGGAAACTTCGAAAAGTCAGGCCCAATCCATAAATATAATATGGCGATTCTCTTTTTTCTTTCTCTTTAGAATTGCTAAATTTTATCTTTACCGTAAAATAGTTTCTGAATATAATATTTTAGCGGGTTGGTGTATTTGAGCATTTTCCAAGGCCTACTCCCGTGGGGTTGGTGGGTAACTTTAACATCGGTAAGTACGTAATTTTCAAATCCGAGCTCAAGTGCTTTTTTGGAAATATGGGTATCAAACCAGTCTTTTGATTCATCGAGGTCGGCAAAAGGATAAGCGGCTAAAAATTCCAGCGTAAGCAGCGTACAACAAAAACTCAAACTTCTTTTCGTTTGGATCACCGCACGCTTTTCATGTTTGAAT
>JBBQXZ010000384.1:0-4195 GCA_038209145.1 Cytophagales bacterium
AATATTCCAATTCATTCTTTTTGGCGGCATACATTTTTTCCCGGATGAATTCGGCCATGCCCGACTCAAATTCCCGGAGATGTCCATATACGGTGATATTGCCGCTGGGATGAGTGATATACAACACGTTTCCATACCCGAAAGAGGTAATTTTCATCCGGGAAACATACCCGTCAGCGGCCGCGTATACCGGCAAGCCTTGCCGTCCTTCCGTCTTGATATCTATGCCCGAGTGAAAATGGTTGGGTCGGATTTCACCCATGGACCCCGCCAGAAAGTTCCGTTCACCGGGCTTGATTGGAAACAGGAAATATCCCGGCTGTACTTGGGCAAACACGGGTTGAAGAAAAAATCCAAGAAAGAAACAGGCAATGAAGGTGACTCTACTTAACTTCAACATCCAACATTTTTTTTCCTTCGATAAACCCTTCCAAGTGATCTCCCACGCTGACCTTGCCTACCCCCGCTGGGGTGCCTGTGTAGATTAGGTCGCCGACTTTTAGCGTGAAAAATTGGGAAACATACTCAATTATCACCCCGAAGTCAAACAGAAGGAGGGAGGTGTTGCCCTTTTGCCTCGTTTCTCCATTGATATCCAAATGAAAATTGATATTGTTGAGATCCGGAAAGGTGCTGACGGGTAAAAAATCACCGATTGGAGCCGATCCGTTAAAGGCTTTGGCTATCTCCCAAGGCAGTCCTTTCTCCTTACATTTTTGTTGGAGGTCCCTTGCGGTAAAGTCAATTCCCAACCCGATTTCGTCAAAATACTTATATGCAAATTCCTTTTTGACATATTTCCCTTCCTTGTTGATTTTCAGAACCAACTCCACCTCGTGGTGGATATCCTGGGAAAATTCGGGGTGGTAAAATGGCTCCCCGTTTTTCAGCAGTGCCGTGTCGGGCTTCATAAACACAACGGGGGAGGAGGGGCGTTCGTTATTAAGCTCTTCTATATGGGCGGCATAATTCCTGCCGATGGCAATAATTTTCATGGGTGAAATTGTTTGATTGCAAAGAAACCCAATCCAAAGATAATTTAAAAGGGAATTTACATTATTGGGCAAAGTTCCTTATCTTGGAAATCAGGAATAGTTCATTAACTAACAAGACGCACAAACTATGGAAATGTACAAGCAAATAGGTGTATGGGTAGATTATGGTCATGCCGTGGTCATCGGATATGCCAAGGGAAATGCGGAGATACTGGAAACCATCCTTTCCCCCGTGGAGCGAATGAAGCGGGAGGAGGGAGAAGGAAATGACAGCACCAAGTTTTCGCCCAATCCAGAACACGCCTCCAACAACGAGCACAAAAAGCACAACATTGCCCAAAACGAAATCAATGAATACCTCAAAATGCTGGAACATAAACTCCATTCCTATAAGGAACTGCTGCTGTTCGGTCCCGGCAAGGCGAAGGAGCAACTGCGCAATAAGCTGCAGCAAAACAAGTCCTATAACGGCAAGTGGTTTGCTGTGCACAACAGCGACAAGATGACCCAAAATCAACTCCGGGCTTATGTGCGGGATTTTTATAAAAAGATAGAAGTTGGCTGATGGCAGTGGCGGACTGTCCAGATACCCCAATTCTCCTTCAAACTGATGGACAGAAGCTTAAACCCGGGGAATAAATTTTGGCTGTCCATTCAGCAATTTATTCCTTTTGGGTTTTGTTAAAATGAAGATTATTGATTTATATTTGCAGCAGCTAAGCCGAGATAGAGAGTTGGGTGAGTGGCTTAAACCAGCAGTTTGCTAAACTGTCGTACGTGTTAAAGCGTACCGGGGGTTCGAATCCCCCACTCTCTACGGATAAACCCTGATTGATTGATTTTCAATAAGTCAGGGTTTTATTTTTTTAATAGGGGGCAAAGGGGGGATGTGTTGAATTCAATTGACAACAAATTGTTGGGAATCCAGATCTAATCGGACAAAGGCCAATTCATCATTCTTATTCAAATATAGCCAGACCTTCACGTCTTTTAAAAATGGTTTTTGTGGCATAGAAGTCGAAAAAAGTTTACCAATCCCATCCGCTACTTCAACTTCCTTGACCACCTCGAAGGAATCATTTAGAATACAGACAAATACCTTGTGGTCAAAAATTTCGGGTAGCCCTTTGTCATTCATTTTCGGTTTAGCTTACTTAACAACTGATACTTCTGGTCCAACCAATGGGGAGTATTGTAAAATACCCATTTTAAAAATTGAATTAAAGTTAACACTTATTAATAATCATTAATTCAAATGAGTATTTTATGATAAATCTTTCAGTTGATAGCCGTTACAAAACATCATGTATTTTCCCCGATTTTACTCCAACTGGTTTCTTTCGAAGATCTACATAGGTAACAATGCCGAATTCTAAATTAATGATGTCAATTTTTTCACCTGTGTTCCTTTGCCATTTTCAAATTGTGACATGACGTTTCACTGTTTTCAATTTAATTGAGAGAAAGGGGGCTGCCAGGGACACCCAAGCCAAGGGCCGGGCAAAAAAATTGCGGAAGGCTTCCACCGGAAAACCCAATTTTTTTGCCCGGGCGAAGCGTACCCTTAGCGGGTGTACCGCTGCACCAATCTTTGCATGGATCATAATTCAAAACAGGGAACAGGATCGATTATGGCATCGAAGGACTAAAATAAAAAGGAAATGCGGTAGAGCTTGAATAGGAGGGAGGTATTATAGTTATGGAAACTGAGAGGAACCATGGACCGAAAAAAACGGCAAAATAGCATTATTTTATTTGGAGTTTTTGAAGTAGATGGGACAATTAGCGGGATACTACCCGGCCTGTGACGATTAGCAGATCATATAGTGGATTTTGAAACGATCAAGTTGAAAAGAGCAATGGGGTTTTTACATTCTCTGAATTAGATTTCTTACATTTTGGCTTAGGGGTAGAAATTGAAATCCCTTTTTTGGGCACCATGCTCAAATTGGAATAAATAGGAAGCTTTCCGTTTGATCACCAACACCCTTTGATTCACCTAACCACCGAGATGGGGGTATTGATGGAATTCAGTATCGATTTTCCACTCGTTGGAACGGTTAATTTATTAGGCTATATTTACCTTACAAAAACACACCGAAACGATCTTAATACGGACTGTCAACTGGCTAGAGAAAATTTATTCTGTTTCAGTTACAAGGAACTAGGCTGAAAAAATTGTGTTTGGCACCCCCATTTGTTGGCATTGATTTTAAGGGGTAATTGAAGGAAAAAATGTTTAATTATGAAAGCAGTTAAAAAATTCACATCATTTGACCAGTTAAAATCTGATGATAGCAGGATAGCAAAAGATTCATTTTCTTTGAAAAGACATAATGAATTTGAAAAATTTATTAAAACTATTAGAGAAAACAAAAATCTTCAAGCAAATTTGACAAAACCTGAGCAATAGCAAATGCATTATAACCTAAAAACCAGCTTGTTGAGAGTTTGCCACTTGTTTGAAAAAAACAACGTAAATTATATAATTGTTGGTGGTACAGCTGTTGCATTACATGGTTATTACAGGCATTCTACAAACATTGCGGGAGAGCTGTCTGACAAACCAGATATTGATATATGGTATAACCCCACTTATGAAAACTACTTCAACCTATTGAAAGTATTGAATGAGTTGGGAGAAGACATTAAAAAGTTTGAAAATGAACAGAGTCCAAATCCACGTAAGTCATTTTTCAAGTTAGACTTTGCCGAGTTTCTTTCGACATTTTGCCTGAAATAAAAGCACCTATCAAATTCGACGATGCATTTAAAAGAAAAATGACGGTTGAATTGGAGGGAACTCGGATTCATGTTATAGCCTACTCTGATTTGATTGAAGACAAAAAATCAACAGCAAGAAAAAAAGATTTGGATGATATAGAGCAATTAAAAATAATCAGAAAGGAAGATTAAGAAAAAATACCTTTAACTTTTAGCTAACCAGCGAAAAGTCCCTCAAAAAATACCCTATAATTTTTATACCCATGTGAATGGGGTCTAAACAATCGTATGCTAGCTTTTCAAACTCGAAACAACTTCTATTTAAAAAGCCCCGCAGGGCTCTTTTCTAAGCTTTGGTCTACCTAGACTTCCTACCTTTCGGCTCAGCTACTTTTTTGCTGATATAGGCAGTGTGGGTTTTGCCGTATTGGTTCGGCTCTTTCAGGGAGTCGACTTCAACTATCCGGTATTCTTTG
>JBBQXZ010000385.1:0-4185 GCA_038209145.1 Cytophagales bacterium
CCTGTCCTTCTCCAATCGTACCATCCCTCCATACCAGAGAAAAATAAGGCCAGCCACTTTTGTGTACCGATCTTTTCCAGCCGCTCTTGGGCAGATCCGGTGAAAGCAACGCTTGCCTGAGAATAATAGGCCGGATCCGGCTGTACTGCATTTGCAATTACACCCAAATTGGCTACCCGGAGTCGGCTTTCATAATAATCAAATGATGCCTTGATGCCATTCATGTAATAGGTTTCGACATCCCCGGTGGAAATGTATCCACGCTCCCTTGCTTCTGCCAATATAAACTGAACTTCCGAATAGCTTATCAGCATGGTCTGAAATCCGATAGGCGAAGCATTGGGAGAACAAGCCAGGCAGGAAAACAAAATCCCTACCCTTGAGATAAAATTGGATCCGCCTTTGGTAGGATCTCCCGTAGGAGAATACCCGACGGCATCCTGATCTGCAAGCCCGTTGGGCACACCCGCGTAATCATCCGGATCGCCAAGCAGACCTGCCTTGGAATCCGTTGTAGGCTGGGCATATACAAACAACCGAGGATCATTGTAGGCCTTCAATACCCCCTCCAACCTTTTGCTCAACCTGTATTCGTCAAAGGAACCTGAGCGGGTAGTAAATAGAGAATGTTGATTTGGCACATCTTGAAGATGCTGTAAGGCGGCGTTATCGGCATTACTCGAAATGAGGGGAGACGCAGTGGGATTTGAGACAATGGCCTGCATGGCTGCTGACGGATCCTGCCGCTTGGACAACCTCATCAACGCCCTCAACCGGAGAGAATTTGCCAGCTTTTTCCATTTCATCACATTGCCCTGAAAAAGAATATCTCCTTCCATGGTTTCGGTAGAACTTCCCAGCAGCTCATTGGCTTGTGTCAAATCAGCCAAAATCCCATGATAGATCACTTCCTGTCGGTCAAATTTTGGATAATTGATGTCTGATTTGGCCTGAGTAGCCTCGGTGAACGGAAGATCGCCGTAGGCATCGGTCATAAAGGCGAACATCATCGCCTTCATCACCAAGGCAGCGCCTATATAATTATTCTGCCCCGCATCTCTTGAGAGGTTTATTATGTTCGTCACGTCTCGAAGGGTGCCATAGAATATGCCATAAGGGTTTCCTTGTGGACCCCAGTTGTAACGGTCTTCGTTGGTAAACTGGATTTTTGCGGCATGCTGAATCACTACATTTCCGATGTCCCAAGACTTGCCAACGATTTCGCTGGAAGCATTGCGGATTATGTGGGGTAATAACAAAGCGGCGGAAACCGTCTCGGGACTGTTTTGGTTTCGGTTTACTTCTTCAAAACCCTCATCACAACTACTGAAAACCATCGCTATCAGTAGCGCTAAACCTGTAAGTATTGTATGATTGAAATTCTTCATGAGTTTTAGAATTCTTCGGTTAAAACTTGATGTTCAAATTGAAGCCCATACTTCTTGTGGACGGAAAGGCCATGTCTTCCACACCGGGTATAAGTGTGCCACCGGACATGGACAAGGTCTCTGGGTCAAAGTGTGGATTCTCCGTCCAAAGCGCCAGATTTCTGGCTACCAGGGATATTCTGGCTTCAAGGAAAGGAGTTTTGGCAAGTGCAGAACCCGGAATGGTATAGCCCAAGGTCACCTCCCTGAGTTTTACGAAGGATGCATCGTAAAGGGCAGCTTCGACATTGCTCCGCTCATAGTAACGGTTATGCCAGTCACGGGAACTGATTTTTCGTTCGTTGGGTATAAACGATCCGTCGGCAGTACGGATTACTCCCGGACTGATTATTCCATTCCCTTCGATGCTCATATCATATCCATTTTCCCTTCCCAGCAAGGTCTCTTCCAATTGGCCGGAAGTGGATCCGATGGTTTTGGTTCTGGAAACCACTACCCCTCCATATCGGATATCAAACAAAAATCCAAAAGTGAATCGGTTGTAGCTGAAGTTGTTCTGGATTCCAAGCATCCAATCCGGATTATAATTCCCCTGCAACCTCAATTCTGGAGCCGTGAGCGGTGTCCCACTCGTATTGTGTATGATTTGTCCAAAATAGGGGCTGTTGGCATCCTCAACACGGGCAAATCCCCTTCCGTATAAATTCCCCATTCGCTCGCCAACACGCGCTTGAATGGTTGCTCCATTTCTTCCAACCATCGAATAAATATTCAACTCCTCGGTCAGTTCCAATACCCGGCTTCTATTTCTGGTAAAATTAGCCATGATATTCCAATTGAGCCCACTTGCTTTTTGTAAAGGCGAGCCGGAAAGAACGAGTTCGATCCCATTATTCTGGATTTCTCCGGCATTGATTATCCTGCTGGCGTAGCCGGTGGCGATGTCTAGTTCAATGGGGATGATCTGATTTCGGGTACGGTTGTCGTAGTAGGTAAAATCCAATCCTACCCGCCCTCTTAAAAAGCGGATATCCGTACCAAATTCATAGGAAGCAGTTCTTTCCGGCATCAAGTTGGCATTTGTCAACCGGTTGGACTCCGATTTCACTTGGATAGATCCCCAGGCTACTTCTGGGTTAAACACGTTGGTCAGGCTATTCGGATCTGTATCGTTACCCACTTCGGCAAAAGCCGCCCTAACCTTTAGAAAAGAAAGAAAATCAGGCACCTCAAACATATCCGAGATCACTCCACTTAGGGCAACAGATGGGTAAAAGTAGCTGTTGTTTTCTGGGGGCAATGTACTGGACCAGTCATTCCTTCCGGTAATATCCATAAACAGCACGTTTTTATAACCTATTTGACCAAAACCGTATAAGGAATTTATCCGTCTTTCAGTCGTAAGCTGGTTAATCTGTAAGTTTACTGCCGTATTGGTGAAATTATATATATCCGGGACTAGTAATTGGGGGGCAATGGTTTGGCTATTTCGAGATGCCTGTACCATTTGGTTGCCACCCAATGAAATGGTATAAGACCAGTTCTCTTTTTCCGTTTCGGAATAACTCAACAAAAAGTCTGTGTTGCGTTCGCTAAAGTAGACGGCATCCTCCCGGTAGCTTCCTCTGGGGAAACGCTGGGTACTAAACGCCCGCTTTAAGTCGCGCAATTCATTATACAAATCCATCCCGGTTCGTACCATCAAGTTTAGTTTATTGGTAAACTTGTAGTTGGCCATCAAATTGCCGAATACCCTGTCTTTGCGCTGTCCGTTGGTGTTTTCGTACGTAGTGAAATACGGATTGTCGTGGTAGTTATAGTTATAGTTAAATTGACGGCGGCCTTCCATACCCGGCATCCAGTACTCCCGCAGGTTTCGGGTATTGACCTGACGGCCATACCAAATCCACAGGTACATCAGGCTTTCCGTGCCATAGCTGATACTTGGTCGGTTGCCACTGACGCTGTTTTGGTAGTTGATTGCGGTGCTTACCGAAAGCCTGTCAGTGACTTGGGTCATTCCGTTGAAGGCAATGCTATTTCTCTTCAAATCCGTATTGGGGACAGTTCCTGTTTGGTCCAGGTTGGTCCAGGAAAAACGGAAATTGGAAGTTTCGTTTCCAGCGGCCAGCGAAACGTTGTTCGAAAGCGTCACACCGGTCTGGAAAAAGTCATTGATATTGTTGGGTTGGGCTACCCAGGGAGTTTGGGTAATGGTGCTTCCCGCCGGCGCATTCAAATCCCCCCCCCTGAATCCTGGCACACTTCTGGGAGAGTCAAACTGGGCGATGGAAAGGCCTGCATCCATGGCCGGACCCCAACTTTCATCAACCCCATCTGCCAATCCCGCACCTGCGCCATTTACAAAAGAAAACAGCCCATTGTTTCCCTGACCATATTTGTTCTGCCATTGGGGCATACTCAAAGGTGTGTCAAAGGTAGTGTTGGAATTGATGGTAACCCCCAGGCCCCGCTTTGATTTGCCTGTTTTGGTGGTAATCAAAATGGCACCGTTGGCTGCCCTGGAGCCATACAACGCCGCAGCTGCCGGACCCTTCAGCACAGAAACAGAGGCGATGTCGTCGGGGTTAATTTCGCCGGCGGCATTTCCGTAATCCACTTCCAGGTTTCCAGATCCCGAAGAACCAACAATCCCATTACTGATTGGAATCCCATCAACGATAAACAGGGGCTGATTGCCATTGATGTTCAGGGAGGATTCACCCCGAATGGTAACCCTGGAGGACCCTCCAATTCCACTTGATGAATTGGTAACCTGCACACCTGCTACCCTACC
>JBBQXZ010000386.1:0-4172 GCA_038209145.1 Cytophagales bacterium
CAGGAATAAAAAAAGCTGACCTCGAAACTGACAGTGTGATTTTTTTCAAATCGCACTGTAAGTTTGAGGAGCCCGCGGCAGGCGTTATTAAACAAAATATTTGTGCCTTAATTATTTGTCCAGTTTATTGTTGCAAATCCAAATTAAAGGGAGGTTTCGATAAAACAACCTGCGCAAATCAGCGACCATCCCTGACTAAAGGCAGGCAGGCGCCAAAGCTGCGTTTTATCTGTTGCGAAGTAGAATTATTGGCAAGCATATAAGATTTTGGGGGATTTCACTTTTGAAGTTTCTTGATTTCTTTGGAGAGTAAAAATAAAAATCAATTTAGCCTCGGACCCTTTTCTAGGTGTAGTGTTCACTCCACTCTTTAATCGATGATAGTTTTAGGGTCACAATCTTTACAGGACTATTTGCAATGGACAATTAATATTCCCGAGATATTTATTTGTGTTCGGAATTGCAAATTCCTTTGATACTTACGTGTAGCTTCAAACTACACATAGCATGGGATTAAGAATAAAAATGGCCAAAATTTTGATTTAATCTTTATTCCCCTGATCTTTAAATCTAGTTAAAAATCTAGATATGGGATATAAGACCAAAGTTCAACTTATCAAAAGATTAAAAAGCGAACAATACTATGTCAATTTTCCGGCAACTGTTGCGCAGGCAATTGAATTTTCCGCTGGGGAAGAGGTTGAATGTCTTATTGACGACCATCAAAATTTAGTATTGAGAAGAAGTGATTCCGCTGTGGCAGAGCTCAAAAAAAAGCTAAAATTAAAGTTAACTTAATATCAATTTAGGCCTGGACTTGTTGATCTTTTTCCCTTTATGTGAATCTTAAATCTTATAAGGTTGATAAATATCCTATCAGTTGAAAACCTATTCTTTATTCCCAAGTATTAAGCGCAATCCTATTTCGTTCCGAATCCACAAACAATCCCATAAAACCCGCATCTTCCGCAATCAGCGTTTTCGCCTGAAGAACTTTTCTCCCTGCCTTGAGTACTTTTTTTGATTGGGTGGAAATATCTGCGGAAGAAAAATGAATTAAAACGCCTTTTTCTTCGCTGGCCTGATAGGCTTCGTTCTTTATCAAAAAACCTGCTGCCCATGGTTTGGTTTCGGAAAAGGGAAACCAACCCATCTCAGTGATGTGAAAATCCTGCACCTGACTGTAAATATCCAAAACTTCTTCATAAAATTTCTTAGCCTTTTCCATGTCTGTCACAGGAATTTCAAACCAGCCGACCATATTGTGTTCCATAAAAACTGTTAATTGTTAATGGTTACTGTGTTACACGGTTTGGGTAGGGTGGGGTTGTGGTTTTTGCGGGCGGATTTTCTTCCAGTTGCTTTAGGATTACCTCAATGGCTTTTTCCAACTGGGGATCTTTTCCCTGAATCACCTCTGACGGCCATTGTTCTACTTCTATGTCCGGTGACACCCCTACGTTTTCTATGGCAAAGCCCCTTTCATCGTAAAAGGCCAAATTCGGTGCGGTGACGCTCCCTCCATCAATAAATTCAGGAAAACCGAGCACACCTACCAGTCCTCCCCAGGTTCTCTTACCGATGATTGTTCCCAATCCAGCCTTTCGGAACAGGTAAGGGAAATAATCTCCTCCCGACCCAGCCGTTTCATCGGTAATTAGCACCTTGGGTCCTTGGATGGATGCATTGGGTGCTTTTTGATCTTTTCCGTATCTGTAGTTCCAATACGATTGAACGGGTTTTTTTAAAATATCGATGTAATAATCTGCCAATTGTCCCCCACCATTAAACCGCTCATCCACTATGATGGCTTCCTTGTCTGCTTGGGGGAAAAAATACCGTTTGAAATATTCGTGTCCCAAGGTTGTGGTATTGGGCACATAGACATAGGCAACCCGCCCATTCGTAGCTTCATGCACCGTTCTTATATTGCCTTCTACCCAATCTCGGTTCCTTAAAGCAGCTTCAGAAGCCAAAGGTGTTACGGTTACTTTCCTAGCATTTGACTTATCCGTAGTAGGTGAAATCAGAAGTTCCGTGATTTTTCCGGCGGAATTTTCAAAGAACTTATAAAAATTATCATCAGCGGTTACCTCCTTGCCGTTTACCTCCAAAATAAAATCCCCCACTTCAATTTCCACTCCAGGTTCGGTGAGTGGAGATCTTAATTCAGGTGTCCAATTTAACCCGCCGTATATTTTTTTAATTCGGTATTGGTTGTTGGCAACTACATAATCTGCTCCCAGAAGGCCTCCTTCGATGTTTTTCGTCGCATGCAACTTGTCGCCTGTGCTGCCAAACCGGTGGTGCCCAACCGCCAATTCACTGAACATCCATTCCATGACCTTATACAGATCGCTTTTGCAAGATAGATGGGGGAGAAAAACCGCATATTTCTTTTTCATCTCATCCCAGTCCACCCCATGCATCCCGGGATCGTAGAAATAGTCCCTGTTTACTCTCCACGCCTCCTCGAATATATTGGGCCACTCGTCAAGGGGTGTGATTTTTACCTGTACCTGATCGGTATTGATCATTGCGTCCGGTTCAGGCTTTTTTCCTGTTTCGGTAAGACCCCATTTCCCTTTACTCTTATAAAGCATTTTTTCTCCCTGGGAAGTAATGTAAAAGTTATCCGCCGCCATGATGTCCTCACTTTTTCTTTCTTTCAGATCATAAAGCTGCAGCGTGCTTTCTCCGGCTTTATTGGATAGAAAATAGAGTTTCCCCTCTTTTGGAACTTGGAGGTGACTGTATTTACCTGGTGGAATGGGTATGTTCACCATCCTGTTTGTCAGTCCAGCCCAATCAATTTTGACGGCAGGAGGAATTTCGACTTTTTCTTTCTCATCCTTTTTTTCCGTTTCTTCAGTATCGTTTTCTTTGGCAAAAGGAGATTTTGTCTCCTTTTGTAAGGTAACTAAATAAAGGTTATAGGTCAGGTCCATGTCCTGATTGGATAGATCAAACCAGTTAACCACTGGTCCAGCATCTGTCGACGCAAACATATACAGGTACTTACCACTCGGGTCAAAGACTGGGTCAGTGACATTGGATAGGCCGTCTGAAACCGGGTAAGATTTGTTTTCCGCTACCGAATAGAGAAATGCTGTTTCAAAATTGGTTTCGGAGACACTGGTATAGGATATCCAGTCGGAATCGGCCGACCAGCTTCCAAAAAGTTCCCTGATTTCACCTGGGACGTAAACCTTATCGGATACGATTTTTGTAGAATTACCAGTTGTAATATCCAGTAAAAACAGTGTTCTGCTGTTGTCTACATAACAAAGCTTCTTACTGTCGGGAGACCAGTTGATATGGGCATAAAAGCCAGAACCGTCTAATGAGAATTTCCGGATGTTTCCTCTTTCATTTTGGAAATGGACATGGAGGGCATATTCCCCGTCTTCATCGGAAAAATAAGCGATCATTTTGCCGTCTGGCGACCAGGAAGGAAACTTCTCATGGGTTCCTGGAGTATTTGTGAGGTTAAAGGGATCTCCTTTTTTGGTGGGGATGGTAACAATTTCTCCCCGGTAATCCACCACCATTCTGGCTCCTGAGGGAGATATATTTTCGCTCCTGATGTGTTCGGACCCGGATACAAATCGTTCCCGGTGTTCCAGCAAGTCCGTGGCAATCCCTATGGAGATCCTCTTGGAAGTTCTGTTGGAAATATTGAATAAATGAAGATACCCTGCTTGCTCAAAAATGATCTCTTCTCCGGATCCTGAAATATTGGCAACGTGAAAATCCATAAAGTCGGTCAGCTTTTCCACCTCTTTGCTTTCAGGATCAAACTTATACAGGTTAAATTCTCCTTCCCGATCACTTCTGAAATAGACCTTGTCCCCGATCCAAACAGGCTGGGTGTCATTACTCCCTCCTTCCGGTTTCGGAATTTCTAAAACAGCATGGTCTTTTTGCCCATACAGCCAAATTCGGCTGATGGTACCTCCCCGGTAATGCTTCCATTGGTTAAACCTATCCATGATTGGGGTATAAGCGATAAATTCCCCGTCAGGGCTATAAGAAGCCCAAAATGCGTTGGGAACAGGGAGCTGAATTTCTTTGCCCGTTTCCACATCCACAGTGAAAAGTTGAAAATACCTTGATGAAAATATGTTCCGCTGCGATGCAAACAAAACCTGTTTTCCATCTGGGGAAAAATC
>JBBQXZ010000387.1:0-4113 GCA_038209145.1 Cytophagales bacterium
AGACCTAATAATTTATTATTGTATTGAAAATTCCAGATTAAGGGGCAATACCGCTTACTCATCCGCCTTTCACAAAATCCGATACGGCATATAAAGGCCAGACCTGTACGGTTCCAAAAGAGGCATAAGGTTCGTTGGAAAATCGTACTCCATAAGGACACTTTTTTTCCCCGAGAAACAGGTGGAGGCTTTGCATCGAGCCCTTTTTTCCGGATTTCACCTCCACGGGAACGATGTCCTGTCCTTTTTGGACAAGGTAATCCACCTCCGCATTGCTGTTAAGCGCTTCCCTGTGCCAGTAATATAATCTCTCTTGCCGGTAGCAGGACATGGCTTTCAGAAGTTCCAGCCCGCAATACTGCTCGGCGATGGCTCCTTTGTTGACGGCATCAAAGTCATCTTCGAAAAGAATCTCGGAAATATCCAGTCCAAGAATCCTTTGGAATATACCCGTGTCTAGAACCAGCATTTTCTGCTTTTTGGGATTGCTCTCCGCTCCCAGGGGAAGTCCGTTGGCAGCGGTGTGGGTGACTGATATCACTAGGCCGGACATCAATAAGAGATCCACAGCTTCTTTCACTTGTTTATGATTAGCTTCCGTTGCCGCTTTTGCATAGACAAACTTGCCCCCCGATTGCCTGACCACAGCATCAAATACTTCCGAAATCCGCAAAGAGGGAACCCGTTGTTTGTATTTTGAAAAATCGGCCCTGAGGGAAATGATGAGATCATCAAGTAGTTGTCCTGCGGCCTTCATATCCCTGTATTGCCTATAATGACGGATAACCTCAGGCATGCCACCCAATACCAGGAACCGTTTCAAATACGTGAGCAGTTTCCGGTGTAGCGGCTCAGAAAGAGGCCGGGATACCGAAGCTTTTTGCTTGGCCTTCAAAAGAGAATCCTCACCCATAGCAGCCAGAAACTCATCAAAACCCAGCGGGTAGACAAACATCGACCGGACCCTGCCCACCCCAAAGGAAGGGATTTCGGCCAGTGCAAACTCCAATAAAGATCCTGCGGCTATGACGTGCAGTTCCGGCAGCTTTTCGTAGAAGAAGCGAAGAGATGAGATGGCCGGCACGCAGGCCTGTATTTCATCAAAAAACAAAAGGGTTTTTCCTGGAACAACCGGAACATTGGATATGATGGACAGGTTTTCGCACAATTCCATGGGGTTGAGATCTCCTTCAAACAATGCGTGTACGGTGCGCTGTTCTTCGAAATTCACCTCGAGAAAATGATCAAACTGTTTGGCGAGTTCCCTTACAGCGGTGGATTTCCCTACCTGTCGGGCTCCCCTGACCAGTAAAGGCTTGCCGCCCATTTCCTTGCGCTAGGCCAGCAGTTCTTTATCTATGTTCCGGGGAATGTACATTTTTCAAAGGCAATTAAACCCTATATTTTCCATTTTTCAAAGGCAATGTTAGTTAATATTTTCCATTTTTCAAAGGCGATTAAATCTTTCTGATTGGTCCTATTTATTGAATTTATTATTGTGATCTATAATTAAAACTAATTATCCGCAGTTCTGCAAGCGAGCTTTTTTCTCTCCAACCTTTTAGAAAAATTTCGTAGGCTCTTGTTACTCTACGAATAAAAACGAAGATGTAAAAGGTTATGTCCCCATTCACGAATTAGTCTCAAATATTATTCGTTTGCGGGGAAAAAAAATGGAAATCATTATCTTAATGGACGAAGAGGAAAATGAGGTAAAAGAAAATTATTAAAAACAGATTTTATGTATGACGGTGTTCCATGACAGTTCGGTACATTCTTGGACATTAATGAAATTTTACCCACTTTTACATCATGGAACAATTTTCATCTTATATTGTAATTGATCCGAATATCCGTTTCGGAAAACCTTGTATCAAGGGTACTCGAATTGCGGTTGTCGATATTCTTCAATGGCTAGCCTCTGGGATGAGTAAAGCCGAAATCCTTGCCGATTTTCCGTTGTTGAAAGAGGCCCATATCCTAGCGGCACTTGCATTTGCCGCCAACCGGGAGGCTTTTATCAAAATCGTGGCCGCATAGGATGAAGTTGCTTTTGGATGCGAACATGTCCTGGCGCTTGTCAAACAAACTCATACCCCACTTCGAAGATTGCTGCCATGTGGATAGCATAGGTCTTACAGTTTCGTATCAAATAGATCTTATGGATAAAGTAATACCCCTAAAAATTTGCTGGGGATATTCAGACTCAAATTTGAAAGCTAAAAAGGAATTGCTCCCGCGGGCATGCGGGGACTACTGGACATGCTAGTAGAAAATTCGGTTTTTATTTTATATTTTTGATTTAGGGTAAAAATTATGGACATGAAATCGACCATGACGAGGACGTCACACGCAGGGATGATTATCATCTGCGAGATTCCACCCCGACATTCGGTACGGGACAAGTTCTGACCGCTGAAAAAAAATCATAAACAGATGAAAGCAATAGAGACTACAGGTCAAATTAATCAAGAGGGGGTAATACTGCTAGACGAGCCCCTGATGGTGAGAGGTATAAAGGTCAAAATCATTCTCTTGATGGACGAAGAGGAAAATATAGAAAAAGAATGGCTTTCTGCCTTGGCAACAAATCCTGCATTAGATTTTCTCAAAGATGAAGTAGAAGATATTTATACTATCACCGACGGGAAACCTTTAAATGATTAAACACAAAATTGTATTGGTTCCTTTTCCCTTTGATGATTTCAGTACCACAAAGGTAAGACCTGCCGTTTGCCTGACAAACGAAATTGGAGAATACCCACATGTCATTATAGCTTTCATTAGTAGCCAAATTCCTGTTAATCCAACAGCATCTGATATTGTGGTAAAACAAAATACTAGTGATTTTGCCATAACTGGTTTAGCCGTAAATTCTGTTATCCGACTACACCGCTTGGCAACTATCCCCAAAGATTTAATCAAAAGACAGTTGGGAGAACTTTCAACGATGCACCAGCAAGAGATCAATAGTAAGCTGAAAATGCTGTTTGAGATATAAAAATAAAGACAACATGAAAATCCATAATTGCCCTCCCATCATCGAAAGCAGGAGATGAATTATCATATGGCTTGTCAATGTGCATAATAAGGCAATATGGGTTTGTTGCCTTCAGAAATAGTATAAATGGATGAAGTAAAAAAGGATTGGGTGTTTTTTTGTTATATAACCAAAGTTTTGCATCATCAAAAGCTGGACCAGGATTATCATTTCCAAATCCTGCCTTTTCGACCTCATCTTTTTTAAAAGCCTCCATATACCTTTGGATCCGGTTCTTTGCTCCCCCCAACTCCAGGTTGTTCAGGTTGATGTTGAGCAGGTCGATGAACCAGGGGAGTTTTGTTTCACTCAGGGTGTAAACGGAGACGATTTTGCGGGAAATGGGAAGGGTGGTGGTTTTTGAATCATCATGTACATCCCTGTTGCCGGCCTTCAGCAGTTTTCCATATTCTTCCTCCAGCAGCCTTTCAAACAGGGCAACCGAAAAGACATCCCCGGATTTCACTCCGGTTTCCGGATCGTCTTCTGTGATTTCCGCGGCTTTGTTTACCCATTCCCAAAGGATGCTCAATCTGATTTCCCCCGTTGCCATGTCCTCCATCAGGTACAGGATGTCCTCGTTGCCGAAGAAACCCTGTGCCCAGCGGTTTATCTCGACAGCCACGTTTTCTGCGGCCTGCATAAATACCGGATCTTTGCTGATGGCCAGTTTCAGGTTCCGCTGGTTGTCCAGCAACATGTTGCCGGTCAGCCCGAGGGCATCCTCCCCGTCAAACATCCAGCCGTCAGCTCCCGAAAGCAGGGCATAGGCCACGTTGCGGATGCTGCTTTTCACCGGGGCATCCGGCTTTGCGGCGGGTCCGGTGCCCTGTATCCACTGCCGTTGGAGATCTGCCGGGATAACGGCCCCTTCAAACTGGCCATCACGTGCATCCTGTACCCTGATGTTTGTCCTGGGAATATAGCTTTCCGGGTCCGGGAATGCGATCCTTTTTTTCTGTTGCTGACGCGCTGCCCAGCTATTTCAATATTTTTCTTTGTCTCTATTTAATCTAATTCGTTGAAAAACATAAAATCCAAATGAACCAAAAATTAGCATTGGATATAGGAGG
>JBBQXZ010000388.1:0-4084 GCA_038209145.1 Cytophagales bacterium
GAAGCCTTTACAAAAGCCAAGCGTGACGGTCTCAAAATCATCGATACCCGAACCCCTGAGGAATTTGGCGAAGGTTTTCTGAAAGGCACCCTAAACATCACCAACAATAATTCTTTTTCCACATGGATGGGATGGTATATAAATTATGAGGAGTTCTTTGTCGTGGTGACCGAGGAGAATCAGGTAGAAGACCTGACGAGGAAGCTAATGCGAATCGGTCTGGACAATATTTTCGGATTCATCACCCCAAGCCAACTCATCGCCTATGAGAAAGAAAACTTGGAAACGTATCAGCCCATTGAAAAAGAAGCTGTGGAGTCCAAACTCGAGACTACCGATGTACAGATTATCGATGTGCGAGGTGCTTCAGAATTCAAAATTGGACATATTGAAGGTGCAGACAATCTTTTCGTGGGCAAATTGATGGATAATTTGGACAAAGTTGCCAAAGACAAACCCGTAATCGTTCACTGTCAAAGCGGTGTGCGTGCTGCTATCGCCTATTCAATCTTAAGAGCCAATGGTTTTGACAATGTGGAAAACTATGCGGGCGGCTGGGAAGACTGGAGCAAATCAGTAGCAGTTAATCAGTAAGAATCACCTGCTCCAGATTATGGAAAATCGGCGTTTATCTAATAAAACGCCGATTTTTTTTACAGGTATTGTTTCACAGTTTCCGATAGTTAATACTTTTTGTCAACCAATCACCTTTCCTTTTCCAACTTTTATAACTTAATTGAGGCGGTGAAAATGGAAAGTGAATGAAAAAGATTCTAAAAAAATTCAAAAATTATTGGGAATCGGACGCCTCATTCATTTCCCTGTTAGTCATGTTGCTGTTTACCGTATTTATTTTGCCGATCTTGATTGACAGCGAAAGGGAAAATGCCCTTTTTCTCAACTTCATGTTTATCGTACTTTTTTTCATCGGTATTTTCTCATCCAAAGAACTGACTATTACGATTGCCTCTATTACGATGCTTGTCATACATCTCTCTCTTCGGCTTATCCGATTCAGTGACAACCCGCATGATTTCTACTTATTGGAGCGGATAGTCATTGTAATCAATTTGTTGCTATTCATTTTCAACAACATCCGGCTTCTCTTTCGGGATGATGAGGTAAATACCCATCGGATCCTCGGAGCGATAAACGTCTATCTTTCCGTAGCATTGGCAGGCGCATTTGGATTTGAGATCATCCAAATAATCATGGGCAGTTCCATTGAAGGAAACATTGAACTGATTGGAGGGGATCAGGATTATGGGAATTTTATCTATTACAGCCTTACCAATATAAGTACCGTAGGATATGGAGATATGTATGCGGTGAATATACAGACAAAAATGCTTTCTGTTTTTTTATCAGTTGTTGGCATCCTTTATCCAGCTGTGATCATCGCCAAACTGATTTCCTTCAAAAACAGATAAATCCGGGTTTCTCAAGAGAAATCCTTTGAAACAATATTTGGCATATTATTTACGTAGTAACATTGACTAGTTGATCTCAAGATTGCAAAACAGGAAAAGAAATCAAGTCGTCAGCAAGGTAATTTAACATCGAATAGGGGTTGTCCCATCACTTAATAAAAATTGCCATGGATTTGGATGATATCCGAAAGGAACTGGGACTACTGGAATCAAAGCTAATTAATACCCTCGATAGCCATTCTAAGCTATTGCAAGAAATACATCCTGCTCACGAGGCATCAGCAATAAATCTGATAAAATATCTTGCGTTCAGGAGAAATGACCGAAGAGACCTTCAATTGGCCCTGCACACCCACGGGTTGTCGGCACTATCCAATGCAGAGAGCCATATTCACAGCCAAATCCAGGCCGTCCGCGAACGCTTGGGCCATTCCTATGTGGAAAAAGAGCTTTCGGAATGCAACCACCTAAATTCGAAAGCCCTTTTAGCCAACAATAGTCAGCGCCTATTTTCACAGCAATACTTACCTCAGATTCCTTATTTGATGGTAACCTTGGATTCTAAAATCGCCTCCGATTCGGCAAAAATTAAGGACTTTCTTAATCTCGGAATGAATGTAGCCCGGATCAACTGTGCTCATGAAGACGAAAGGGCATGGGAAAAAATCATAAAATCAATTCGAAAAGCTGAAGAAGTTTCCGGGCTAAGATGCAAAATATATATGGATTTGGCAGGCCCCAAAATCCGAACTAGATTTCTGGGCAAACAGGAAGGAAAGAAAAAAATACCCATCGGTGAGGATGAATTGTTCTTTTTAGCGGAAACCCGGGAAAATTTTGATTCGGGTGAGACGGTTATCAGTCCCAACGAACCGGCAATTCTTCCTTACCTAAAAGTCGGTCATCGGGTTTTTATTGACGACGGAAAACTTTATGGAATCATTGAATCTACGGAATCAAGGGGAGTGGGAGTTCGGGTCCGGAAAATTTTCACGAAGAAAAAGAAAATAAAAGCAGAAAAGGGAATAAATTTTCCCGACAGCAAAATCAAAATTCCTGCCCTGACTGATGCTGACCTTTCGGTTTTGCCTTTCATCCTTGCTCAGGCAGATTTGATCGGTTATTCTTTTGTCAACAAGGCACGGGACATTCAACAATTAAGGGCAGCAATGGCTCAATTTACCAATCAAGCACCTGCCATTATCTTAAAAATAGAAACATTGCTTTCGGTGCAAAACCTCCCTAGCTTACTCTTGGAAGGCATGAAAGATCCGCAGGTTGGGGTCATGATTGCCAGGGGAGATTTGGCGGTCGAATTGGGATTTGAAAAACTTGCTGAAATTCAGGAAGAAATTCTTTGGATGTGTGAGGCGGCCCATACTCCAGTGATATGGGCGACACAAGTGTTGGAAAGCCTTCATAAATCCGGCATTGCCACCCGGTCAGAAATTACGGATGCCGGTCAGGCCGCTCTGGCGGAATGTATCATGATCAACAAAGGTCCCAACACCCTAGAAGTGATTCGGGTATTGAAAGAAATCATCCAAAGGGCAACGGCACAGCGGATCAAGAAAAGATTTGTTTTCCATGAACTAGCTGTTGCCAACAGGTTTTTTAGCAGGTTGGAGAGGTAAGTTCGCCAATTTATTTCCACAGGGGACAAATAAACTAATTGGAAGGAATCTAACTCCATAAACACCTTCCAAGGAGACGGGGACGAAACTTAATTGTTGATTTCAACTTGCTGACTATATACCTTTAAGGATTATTACTTTTCTTAATTAGTCAATTTTAAGGATAATTAAATCAGTTTATAAACCAATATATTTGACTAATTATAATCTTAGATCTTTTCCATGAACAAAAAGCTAGTAGTTATCGGTGGTGACGCCGCCGGAATGAGTGCCGCATCCAAAGTTCGGAGGGAAAAGCCAGGTTGGGAAATTGTGGTTTTTGAAAAAAGCCCCCACACCTCATACGCTGCCTGTGGTATTCCTTATTATATAGCCGACCAGGTAAAACAAAGCGAATCCCTAATCGCCAGAACGCCCGAGACTTTTATAAAAGACTATCAAATCCAAGCCAAAGTCAATCATGAGGTACTTCAAATAGACCCGGAGAATCGTAGGATATTAGTCAAAAACCTAAGGAGCGAAGCCACTTTTTGGGAGACCTACGACGAGCTTTTGATAGCCACTGGAGCAGCACCCATCCTTCCTGACTTACCCGGAATAGATGCCACAGGAGTGTTTTCCCTTTCTACTTTACAAAGCGGGATAGAGGCACGTGCTTATATTGATCTGAACATCCCTAAAAAGGCGGTTATTGTGGGTGGTGGATATATTGGTGTAGAGATGGCCGAAGCCTTGCTTGACCGTGACATGCACGTCACACTAGTAGACAGGTCCAGCCAACTGATGCGTACCTTGGACCCGGACATGGCGATATTACTGGCTGATTATATGGCGGAAAAGGGAATCATGCTGTATATGGATGAATCGTTGACAAAGATTCCCACAGATGGAAAAGGAAAAGTAAGGCAGGTAGAAACCAACAAGCGAAAGCTAGAGGCAGATGTAGTGATAATTGGAATCGGGATCACACCGAGATCTGACTTGGCCAAAACGGCGGGACTCAAACTAGGAGACTCCGGT
>JBBQXZ010000389.1:0-4045 GCA_038209145.1 Cytophagales bacterium
AGGCGTCTTGATTTTGATAGCCTAAGGAAGCCAAATAACGTATGTCTTCATTTCCACCGTTTAGCTGCAGGTTGTGGCGGGTCTGGGGAGACCAAGCTTTAAGGGTTTCGCCATACCAGTCGGTATTGGGGTAGTTCCAAGGATCAGTGCCAGCACGGTGCATTTCCAAAGCATTGGGGCTGAAAGGTGCGGTTCTTACTTGACCGTTCGGTCGGGTGTAGTTACCCGTTGCCCGATAGGCATCTGTGGCAGCACGCCATTCACCTACAGGTAATTGATATACGTTCAGGTCATTGAGCATCTCTCCGTATTGTGCCGCATCGGCCAATTTGGGGATTACCGTTGGTTGGGCAAATCCTTGGTTGAATTGGTAGCTTAACTCAGGTTTTCCTGATTTGCCCCTTTTAGTGGTTACCAAGATGACACCGTTGGCTGCCCGGGCGCCATAGATGGCGGCTGATGCATCTTTCAGTACCGAAATGGTTTCGATGTCGTTGGGGTTCAGCCGATCAATGCCTCCGGCCCTTGCAGGGATGCCGTCGATTACGATTAGCGCATCATTGTTTCCCAGCGTGTTTGAACCACGGATTCGGATACCAGCCCCGTCATTTCCCGGCTCACCGCTGCGGTTGACCGCAATAACCCCAGCCATACGACCGGCAATGGAGTTGGTCAGATTCATGGCTGGAGATTTAGCCAGTTCAGATCCTTTTACAGTGGCCACCGATCCGGTAATGGTCTCTTTCTTTTGTTCGCCATAGCCGACCACGATTACCTCGCTCAATGCCTGCATATCAGCCACCAAGGTGATATTGATGGTGGATTGGTTTCCTACTTCTCTTTCCAAGGGAGAAAAGCCTACAAAGGAAAAGACTAGGGTGTTATCTTCAGGCTGTAAAGAAACACGGTAATTCCCGTCTATGTCCGTGACACCACCTCGTGTGGTACCTTTCACAAGTACAGATACACCGGGAAGAGTGAGATTGTCTTCTCCCGAAATTACTGTACCCGTCACCTCCCTGGTTTGAGCCTGCGTTGTCAGGGGGAATGCTAGAAGCAGGGCCAGTCCCAACAAAAACAGCGTTGTTTTGGGTAAATAGTTTTGCATACTTTTTCAGTTTGTTTAGAATAATTATTGAATGTGAATTTAACACTTTAAATATGTGAGGAATATTTATTCTATGCAATTAATAAATTTTCATGTTTATTTTGGGTTATTTATAATTCAGTGCCTTTTTAAGGGTCTTTCTACGATTTAGTTAAAATAAGTTAAATTTAGTTAAATTTTAATCAATAGACTGACCAGATTATTACCATTCCTGTAAATTTTAAATCTCGAAAAAAAGTACAAAATTCCGGAAATATTTCCTCCGATAACCATGTAAAAATAACTTAAAAAACCAGTTTTAAAATATAAGCCGCAGGTGGGTTACTTTTTGCCAAAAGAACCGTTAGTGAATGGAGTTGTAACTTTCTGAATTGACAGGTAATTTTGTCAATTAATAAACATTCAAACAAATCATTGGGTAATGCGGATTAAATTTTTGATTATTTTGTTTTTGATAATTTTCTCGGAGCAGCAAGTGATCTCACAGGGGCTTAAAGGACATGTACGAAATGAAGCCGGGGATGCGTTGCCGTTCGCATCCGTCTTTATCCGAAATCTCGGGGATGGAATTCCTGCCAATGCGGATGGTTATTTTCAAATGGGTTTAAAGCCGGGTGTTTACGATGTATGGATCCAGTTTATGGGGTATGAATCCGTCCTGAAAACAGTGGAAATCGACCAAGAATGGGTGGAGTTGGACATGGTGCTCAAGGAGCAAATGTATGCCCTGAAAGAAGTTACCGTCAACAGCAAGCAGGAAGACCCGGCTTTGACCGTGATGCGCAGGGCAATAGCCAAGGCAGATTATCACCGGCTACAGGTAGACAGTTATACCATGAAGGTGTACTTAAAAGGTACCGGAAAACTGACAGATGCTCCGTTTTTTTTACGTAAAAAATTGAAGGAGGAAGGCTTAAGCTTGAACGAGGCTTACACGACCGAGTCTATTTCTGAAATCACCTTCAGGCAGCCCAATTACCTGGAGGAAAAAGTGATCGGCATACGCACCGTGGGTGAAGATATGCAAACTTCCCCTTCGCCGTATATAGGGGCGACATTTTATCAGGATAAGGTAGTGGATATTATCTCCCCACTATCGAAGATGGCATTTTCGTATTATAAGTTTCAGTTTATGGGCTCTTATTTGGATAATGGGGTGCTGGTAAATAAAATCAGAGTAAGGCCTAGATCTCCCGGAGAGCGTGTTTTCGATGGCTATTTATATATCATCGAAGATCTGTGGGCCATTCACAGCTTTGACTTGGAGACCTCCTATTTGGGATTTAAAATAAAAGCAACCCAACAGTTTGCACCCATTGTTGACAACGTTTGGATGCCAGTAACCCACACGTATCAAGTCAGCGGAAAGTTTTTCGGGTTTGGCGGTGAATTCCAGTATTTGGCTTCCACAGGTGAATACGCACTGGAACTAAATCCGGATTTGAAAATGGAAACTACCATATTGGATGAAAAAGTGGAAGAATTACCCGCCGATCTGGATAGCTTTGACAAGCGGGAATCGGTGACTGAGCAGTTGGCTGCCGCGGAACAAATGTCCCAAAAATCCTTTCGGAAAATGATCCGCACCTATGAGAAACAGGTCGAAATGGAAAGGGAGAACAACGAAGTGCTTCGCGAAAGGAAATACGCGGTAGACAGCTTGGCTACAAAGCGGGAACTGATCTTTTGGGACAGCATACGACCGGTGGCTTTGACTCCCGAAGAAATCCGCGGGTATCGAAGAGATGACAGCCTGGCAAGGGTAGAGTCGGCCAAGGCCGCCGTACCAGATAGTACGGATACTGGGGTTAAGGAAAAATTCAACGTTTTGGACGTTTTTGGAGGCGGGGACTATTTTTTTGGCAGAGGGCTGTCTGCGGGTTTTTACAACAATGTCGGAAAACTGGGATTCAATGCGGTGGAAGGATTTAAATTTGGTTTGGCCGGGTACATGAGGTATCGAAAAAGAGAAAAGTTGGCGGATAGTGTCAGTTTTCAGACCAAACAACTGCTAATCAGGCCGGAGGCCAGATATGGCCTTTCCAGTAAAACCTTTTACGGTAGGCTTGCGGTAACGGGTTTGATCCGAAAGGATGGAGCACACACCCAACTTTCCGCCGAAGGGGGCCGTTTTATTTTTCAACTGAATGCAAATGAACCCATATCGGAATGGGTAAATAGCGCCTACACCCTGCTGCTGAATCAAAATTGGATGAAACTCTATGATCAGCGGTATGTGCGGGTGGATTTGGAAAGGAAAGTCAGTGATGGGTTGACTTTTGGATCTGAAATAGCGTATGCGGAAAGAAATTTCTTAGAAAACACAAGCACTTACAGCTTCAAAGAGGGTGATAATGGAAGATTCACGCTTAATAGACCGGGGAATATTTCAGCTACAGATGCAAATTTCTTAGATCACCGCACATATCTTTGGAGATCCCATGTCTCCTGGAGACCCGGTTTGAAATACAGCATCCGCAACAACAGGAAATCTCCCCTGTACGAAACTGCTCCCCATATAAGAATTTCCTACAATAAAGGCATACCGGTTGGTACGGCCCTGCGATCTTCCCGATTTGACCAATTGGAAGCCAATATCCGGCATGCCTTTTCATTTGGGGTAAGTGGCAAATTGGATATCAACCTGACTGCGGGTGCTTTTTTGGATGCATCACAGGTGTATTTCATGGATTTCAAACACTTCGGAGGCAACCGCACGATTTTTACCAGCATGGGTGCTGCTTCGGAATATCGCCTTCTTGATTACTACCGATATAGTACGGACGGAAACTATATAGGCGGAATCTTCCACTATCAATTCAGGAAGTTTTTGTTTACCCAGCTGCCGATGTTACGATTTACGGGAGTTCGGGAAAATATTTTTCTCAATTACCTCAAAACGGACCACTCCCCGCATTATATGGAGGTCGGGTATTC
>JBBQXZ010000390.1:0-4041 GCA_038209145.1 Cytophagales bacterium
CGCCCGAATTCTATTCAACAGCTTATCAGTTACCTTTTGATTTATGACAAATTTGAATCACTATTTTAAAATTGCCGAGGAGTTAGGCGTATTGTTAAAACAGGTGGACAGCACCGTGGCCTTGCTGGATGAAGGCGCCACAGTACCTTTTATCTCCCGATACCGCAAGGAAGTGACCGGAAGTCTGGACGAAGTCCAGGTAGCCACCATCAGGGATAGGATACAGCAACTGAGGGATTTGGACAAGCGGAAAGAAGCCGTGCTTAAATCCATCAAAGAACAGGGGAAATTAACCCCGCAGCTGGAGGAAAAAATCACCGCTGCTGAAACCATGTCCATTTTGGAAGATATTTACCTGCCCTACAAGCCCAAACGAAGAACCAAAGGAACCATTGCCAGGGAAAAGGGTTTGGAACCCCTGGCTACACTACTTTTTGAGCAGGCTGCCGGCATGGACCCAGAATTGCTGGCAGCGGAATATGTTGATGCCGAAAAAGAAGTCAGCAACGTAGAGGAAGCCCTTCAAGGTGCCAGGGATATCATGGCGGAATGGGTCAACGAGAATGCCGATACCCGGAAAAAGGTGAGGGAGCTATTTATTGAACAGGGAAAATTCACCTGCAAGGTTATCCCCGGCAAGGAAGAAGAAGCCGCCAAATACCGGGACTATTTCGACTGGTCTGAGTCCATCAAAACGGCTCCTTCCCATCGGGTATTGGCCATGAGAAGGGGGGAAAAAGAACTTTTTCTTATGCTGGACACCTGTCCGGAGGAGATGGATGCCATCGCAGTCATCGAGAAGCAGGTAATCAACGGATTCGGTGCCACCGCCGATCAGGTGAAGCTTGCCATCAAGGACAGTTACAAGCGGCTGCTGAAGCCCTCCATGGAAACTGAAGTCCGCTTGTATTCGAAAAAAAAGGCGGATGAAGAGGCCATACGGGTGTTTGCAGACAATCTCCGGCAACTGCTTCTGGCTGCCCCCTTGGGAGAGAAGGTGGTAATCGCCATAGATCCCGGATTTCGGACTGGATGTAAAATGGTCTGCCTCGGACCTCAGGGACAGTTTTTGGAGTATGAAACCATCTATCCCAACGAACCCCAAAGAAAGGTTGCTTTATCAGCGGCCACCATCTTGCAGTGGACAAAAAAACATGATGTAAAAGCCATTGCCATTGGTAACGGTACCGCGGGAAGAGAAACAGAAACATTTGTCAAGGCGATCGGACTACCCAGCGAGGTAATTATTGTCATGGTCAACGAAAGTGGTGCCTCGATTTATTCCGCATCAGACGTGGCCAGGGAAGAATTCCCGGATTTTGACCTGACGGTAAGAGGTGCTGTTTCTATCGGCAGAAGGCTGATGGATCCCTTGGCAGAGCTGGTAAAAATCGATGCCAAATCCATCGGCGTGGGGCAATACCAACACGATGTGGATCAGCCTGCGCTCAAAAACTCCCTGGACGATACCGTCATGAGCTGTGTCAATGGAGTGGGGGTTGAAGTCAATACGGCCTCCAAGCAGCTCCTGACCTATGTCTCAGGATTAGGACCGGCACTGGCTCAAAATATCGTACAGTACCGCAACGAAAACGGACCTTTCAAAAGCAGGGAGGAAATCCGGAAAGTGCCTAGACTTGGGGATAAGGCCTATGAACAGGCAGCGGGGTTTCTTAGAATCCGTAACGGAGCCAATCCATTGGACTCCAGTGCTGTACATCCGGAAAGGTACGGACTGGTAGCCAAGATGGCGAAGGATTTGGGCTGCCAAGTGGATGAACTTCTTCGGGAAAAATCCCTTGCAGAAAAAATACCCTTAAAAAATTATGTCAGCGAAGAGGTGGGGCTACCTACCTTGAAGGATATCCTGGAAGAACTCTCCAAACCGGGACGTGATCCTAGGGAGACTTTTGAAGTCTTTAGCTTTGAAGAGGGAATCAACAGCATGAAAGACCTGAAGGTGGGAATGAAATTGCCGGGACTGGTTACCAACATCACCAAGTTTGGGGCTTTTGTGGATATAGGTGTTCATCAGGATGGATTGGTACACCTGAGCCATTTGGCAGACAAGTTTATCAAAGAACCTTCCGAGGCAGTCACTGTCAACCAAAAGGTAGAAGTTACCGTGATGGAAGTGGATATTCCAAGAAAACGCATCGGGCTGAGCATGAAGGCAGACCCTTTTGCCGAGAAAGGCGCAACTGCCAGAAAGGAAGGGGGTAGACCGAATGCAGCCAAGAGAGTTGCTAAGGAGCCGGAACCTGAGGGAGACCTGGCAGCGAAGTTGGCCTTATTGAAAGATAAATTCAGGTAAATTGAAGGTATAACGACCTCCCTAAAGCTAGGTTTGGCGGTTCTTGGTCAATGATTGGCCGGGTATCCTAGTAAATTATGAAAAAAAAGGGTGACTTATGTAGCATGCTACATGGATAGGACGTATCAAGTGAGCCACTGGCAAATCCCGGTGGCTCTTTTTAGTGTTATATAGTAACCTGAGTTCGATTGTTACTTAAATAACTGCCCTGAAAGGGCTAAACAATAATAACCACGGGTTCAAACCCGTGGCAAGTGAATGAAAACTACTTTATTTTGGCGGCATTGTTGCCTTTTCTAGCAACAATGATGACAAAACCCAACCAATTCTCTTTCCTTGACAGTTTGCGGCATATAGTCGAACCCAGGTTACTAGAATTAATGCCATAATCCATTAACAAAGTAGTTTAATCTTGAATATCGAAAGTGTCTTGTGCAAAGGCAAAAAAAAGGAGCCGTAGATTTACGGCTCCTTTTAAGTGTTTTTGATAGGCAAGTTGGTGATTTTTTCACGTTTTCATTCGAGCCATTCTCAAAAGATTTGTTAGTGGTTTGTAGTCTTAAAAAAGAAGGTAATTTTAATTATTGACTTTCTTTTTCCAATGCGGGATTATATTCAATGATATTAAACCATGATAAAAGGGGTTTGATAATTCCCAAGGCAATCAATCCGAACCCGACACTGAACAGGGTAGTCGTAGTGGCGAATAACTCCCCAAAAGAAAATACCGTCAACATGATCACTGTGGCAAAGGGTAGCGAAACTGCGAGAATATTTACCGCCAATTCCAGATCAAAGGTTTTTTTCTTGTGAGACCCTTCTTTCTGCTCCATGGCGGCAATGGCGGACATATGCGCAAATGGCCAAAAGCTGACTGCACTTTGGGGGAACACCACCAACACCATAATGGCGGGATAGGATAACTGAGGAGCGAATACCAAAACAACTCCACTTAGAACAAATGTCAATCCGGACCGGATCATGAGTAAACCGGCAATTTTCCGTATCTGTTTCCAGTTGAAAATCACTGCAATACCAATGAAGACCAATATCAAAGGTGTCATTAGATTACTCAGCGTGTTGATGGCCGAAGAAATAAATACGGGCAAATCAACCAAATGAATGTCCAAACTCAGCAAAACCAAGGCGAGGACAATGACAATATTTATCGGTTCATTGATCAAACTCACAAGTAAGGATTTGATTTTGACTCCATTTCCTGCTTTTATTTCGGTATTTATCTTATAATACCAGCGCATGGCAATCATGTATGCGATGATCAGCACGAATATTTTGTTTCCAATATCCGCCAAAGCGCCCCAAGCCAGCGCATCATCCCCCAAATATTCAATAAGGAATGGAAAACATGACATGCCGGGTGCAAGGGATGGAAAGAGGAGCAGATAGGTTCGGTAGGTACTCGTATCTTTTTCTATTCCAAAGGCAGGTAGGGTGTACTTCAATATAAAATACAGGATAAGATTAAAGGCAATGGCCAATATCGGAAGCATGATCAGATCTGCCTTTACCTCTGCTTTTAACAGGGCCACAAATATAATGGCTGGTAAAGCAACAGTCAGAATTAAGGTTTTTAATCCTTTTTGCTGTGCAGGATCCTTTAGTTTTCCTCGTAACAAAAACCCAATAACCAATAGCAATAGCAAGGAAAGCGTCTTTTGGACTGCTATATTCATAAGTTGATTTTAATTGTTTGTGGTTAGTAAATG
>JBBQXZ010000391.1:0-4040 GCA_038209145.1 Cytophagales bacterium
AATGTGAAAAATTCCATTTCCCGTGAATGGTAGGTGTTATCTTGTGAATAGTTAGTTTTATCCCGTGAACTGTAAAGGGGTTTATTTTCAGTAGGTTAACAATTTAGGGAATTAGTGTTTCTAGGATTAATTCTTCATGCCCTTTCCTTTTATGGAAGCCCCAGAAAAATAGCGGATATGGATTAAATCCAGCAGTGAAAATTTTGTGTCGGATGATGGGTTAGTGGTAATAAAGGCTTCTCCTTCATGGCGGTCGTGGTGTAAAAAAGATTCACGCAACGGCCGCAACGGTAAGCGCAACGGACGCATACCCTGTGCTTTGATTTTTGTGCCTGGGCAGCTTTTGCTTAGGGGTTGTTATGTAGATTAAATGGATTAAACCTATTAATCAAGGTACTTAACGGTTTACACCAACAGGACATTTCCTTATGTGGTAATTTCCTGCCTTGGTTTTTTATTAATTGCAACTTTATGATCCCACCACAAATAAAGGAAGGTTGCCCTATAAAAGATTCGTAAAGCCTTCTGGCAGAACTTCCCGGATGTTTTTCCATTGTGATCGGGATACGGGCAGCCATACGCCACAGGTTAGAAGGATCTCCTTTTTGCGCACATTAATTTCCTGGATATGGTTTGGGTTGATAATGTAGCTGCGGTTGATTTTCTGAAAACTAGGGGGAAGTTGCCGTGCTATTTCTTTCAGGGGAAGACAGCAGAGGAGAGAACTGGATTCTTGACAATAAACGGTACATAGATAATCATCCACTTCTACATGGGTCACCTGGTCCAGGTCAAGTTTGACAATCCGGTGCCTATTTTTTAAAACAAGGAAGTTGCTTTCCATAAGAATAGCGTATAAAAGGTAGAACTAAGATGTTAATATAAAAAAACACATATGACTTCCTCTTAAATCGTGTTATTTTTTTGTTAAGTTAAAAAATCCACATATAATATTTTAATTAGTTGATAAATGAAACAATTATTTTATCAACAAAGGTTTATTTTTGTAAATCTGAATAAGTTTACGGTATTTTGATGATAATGATATAAATTCATCCAACTTTCTGCCAATGAGGTTTTTATTGAATTTTTTTGTATAAATGCTCATTCCTTGCTCATCATCTCTTTTCGGATAGTTGGGTTGTCGATCATTATTGAATCTTACTTTAATTATCTCGGTAACAAAGTATCAAAAAACCGAACAATTTCCTCTGTATCAGGTCCTGCGGCATTCGGATGGATTAGCTTGCCGTTAGGGTCAAAAATCAAGTAACGTGGGATATATGCCACGTCAAGTTTTTGTAGGAAGGTTGATTCGGCCAGATTTAAAGCGATAAAGGATCGGTCACGGTACGCAATCTCATGTTTCCTAACCACTTCCTCCCAAAATTTATGGTTGCGATCTACGGATAAATGGATGACTTGAATACCCTGATGATTGTATTTTTCATGCAGTTTCCGCAATGCGGGAAAGGACTTAATGCATGGGATACACCAGGCAGCCCAAAGATCGATGTACAGGTACTTTCCCTTTTCCTGATCCAGCAGTTCTTCAAAAGACATTAGGCGGTTTCCGATCCCCATCAGGTCCATATCGGGTCTCGCTCCTTTCAAATTATCAATTTGGGCTTTCAAATAATCGGCTTGCGCCATGTTCTCCAACTGGGTTTCATAGGCACCCAGCCATTTATTTGCCTTTTGAAACGACAAACGGGGAAGGGATTGCTGAAGGAGCTTAAAAAGCATTCGCTTGCCAAATGGGCCGGTATTTGTTCCCAACGCGTCAGGGTGAATGATTTCATAAGAATCTTCCGATGTGAGTTGCGCCAACAGAAATTCGGAAAACTCATCCAGATAAACGGTCTTAAGGAATTCCGAACTGTCTTTAATGGACGACATATAATAATCCAAGGCCCCTGCTTGGTCAAAAAATCCGTCCTCTTTGGCAAAGAAATCGAGTTTGTCATTTTCAAATTTTGCTTTTGCTGAATAAAAGGCCACAGTCTGTCCGGAGACAAGTGCATCACTCCTCAGGGAATCCAACCAAGCAAGTTCTGACTCCAGGCTCTCCCTGGCCTCAGTTCTGGCTTTTCTGATTTCTTCCTTGAGGTCAATCGGTGTGGGTGAATCGAAATTTGCCTGCCAGAGGAAGTAAAAATCCTGAAGTGGGGCATAGGTGGATTGGTGCAATTCACGATTTCGGAGCAAGTCCAGATTTTCATCGTAGGCATAGAATTGTTTATTCATGGTTTTTAGCCATGGTTTTCGGTTATCCAGCCCGATTTCTACGCTGTCTCCTTTCGCCAAAAGGTAACTATAGCGGGATTGGCTGTTGTCCCTGTATACCAGCTCTACGGCTTCCCTTTCTGTATTAATTGATAACACCTGATTATCCTCCTTTCCGGAAAAATCAATAGTTACGGGCATCGAGGCATCGTCCAGGTATTTCAGGGTAGCCTTACGCTGTCTTAGAAAATCCCGAATCAGACTATCCTTCATTATCAGGACAATCTGAGCGAAGGTGTCTGTCTTGTTCTGCTCATTTTCTTTAAGGTTCGGATCACAAGAGCCCAAAGACAGGGCCAACAGCCCGATCACGATCGATAGATTAAATGATGGCATTGGGTCAATCCTTGGCATTTCGTCTAAATTGTTCCTGCAGTTTTCCGTTTCTTTCCAGGCTATTGATGACCGGATTATCCAGGGGATGGTCTTTGAGAAATACATTTTCTTCCCAAAATCCTTTGTCAAATGAAAACGAGTTTGGTTCAAGAGTTTGATCTTTTTTAAGCAAATCCCTTGGCTTAATTTTTTTTAATTCGTCCGTATTCACCTCATCAAACCAAAGGGTATGTATATCCATCTGGTGAACACCTACATCCCGATTGATCAGCCTCAAGGATTTTAGCCTGATGATCTCAGGATAATAGTGGCCCTCAACCTCACCGAACTTTACATAAACTTGATGTTCTCCACCCGGATACCCGATTTGGTATTCAGTGATCGCAAAGTTTCGGCTATTAATTTTCAAGTAATTCGAACCATCAGGTGGGTCAATTGAACCAAAGGCTATTTGGTAGATAGTGTCCGCACCGATAAACTCTGTTCCCAAAAATTTATGATAAACGGGCAATTCAGGGATTCCCATAAACTTGTAGCCGTCCCTAGCAAAATAGCTTTTTGGTACATAAGCTGTTCTTATATAGTTGGATGGGTAGGTTCCGATAATTGAATTTAGTGGGCCAACAGGTTCACCTAAAGATTCGATGTGGTTTGTTATTCTTAATTTCATTTTAGTGATATAGGGGTCAACCTCGGCATGTTCGTCGGTCTGGCGTAGTGCTTCAACTTTAATTTTGGCCCTATGAATATCTTTTCCGTAACCTAGGTCTTCCACCACTACAGCAGCCTCCACCAAATGGGTAAATTCATCGTAGTTCGTGGAAACTTTACGGTAAAATCCGATCAGTTGATGACGTCTATCGGGGTAGTTTTGTGGAATATTGTCTATTGCCTTGGAAATCATCTCTTCCAAGGAAGTGTCTTCGGGTTTAACGATGACTTCGTTCAGGTCAATTACGGCCTGCTCCAGCTTGATCTGGCTCCATGTTGGATTTAGTCGGGAAAGCGGCACCTGTACCCGATGGTATCCCAACAGGGTAACTACTAGGGTGTCGTTCTTAAGTACATCAGGAAAACGTAGAGCAAATTCTCCCGAAGAAGCTGAAATCCAGTTAAATTCCGGATGGCCTTTTAAGAACAAGTAGACATGGGGCAAGGAAGCACCACTCCCATCCACTACCGTACCTTCAAGTTGCCCGGCGGATGGACTGGTTTGGGAAAAAATGGTTCCGCATTTAAGAATTATATAAATCGTAAATATTATAATTTTTAATTTCATTTTAAGATAATAAAAGTAATGAAAGGGGATAAAAAATCTCCTTTCATATTGAATAATTATAAAACGAACCTAAATCCAACCAAAATTGGAACAACTTGACAAATTATATCCGGAATTTGTTGCACTGTTATAATAGTAT
>JBBQXZ010000392.1:0-4038 GCA_038209145.1 Cytophagales bacterium
GCGTGGGCCGTAACATCTGTCAATTTCTCTGTTTGATTATAGGCTTTGGCAATAATTCTATTATTACATACCACAACTGCGCCGACAGGTATTTCCCCTTCTTCAAAACCAATCTGGGCTTGTTTGAAGGCTTCCTTCATAAAGTACTCGTTTGTATAGAGGTCGATCATCGTTGCATTTAAAAGTTCACTTTAGGGACTACCTATTGAAAAACCCCCAAAACTAAGTCAAAAATTTCCTTCCGAACGCCGTCATTGATAATCAACGCCAAAATTAGCGAAATGATCAGGCCAATTCCTGCTTTGAAAATATCGCTTTTAGCAAGGCGGTAAGCACGGACCAACCGCGCCTTGCGCTTTTTCAGTTTTCTCGATTTGGCTAGCGCTATGGCCAATTCCCTTCCTCCAAGTAAACCGATAAATACCCAGGTTGTACTCATGGGCATATCGCTGTATCCCTTAAAGTAAAATAAAATTGCCGCATAGACCAGATCCACGATAGTAGCTGCCCGCACATCGGTTACTTGGGTTTTCGCATTAACTATATCCTGAATTTTATCTCCTTTGAAATAAAAAAGAAATCCCAACCCCAGGAATATAAATCCGGTATAAGCAGAGAATTCCCACACATTCAACTCACGGGGTAAAAATACCGCAATATTTGCGGCATCCTGCATGATCCACACCGCCCACAATAGCCCGGAAGTAATCCACTGAAAGATATACCAATAGGGACTTGCAGTCCCCTTTAGGTAGTTTTTCACAAAACGTTCCAACAAAAACCATACTACAATAGCTAAGAAAAATGCCACAAAATAACCGATAAAGCTTTTCTGCATTACACCTATGATAGTACCTGCCTTATAGGTGAAGACATTAAGCAACAGAAAGGTGGTGGAAACAGGCATTCTCAACCTTGTCATTACCAACAAAACAATCGGTGCCGCCAATTGCAAAAAAACAAAGCTTTCCGGCGCCCTGTCCAACCCATCAACACGAAGCCGCTGATAGCTGACATCTCCAGAATAATAAACCCAGCTGAAAGTCACAGTGCCCACAAAAATCAGCCCCATGAACAGCCATAAGTAATACCATTTTTGACTTTGGTTGGAGGCGATAAAGGTGCCGATGGTCTGAATGCTGTCATTGGCAATGGCCGAATAAGCGGCCAAAGCAAAGCCAAACCACATGGCCGCATAGGTATAAGGAGTAATTATGCCGGCTATGGAAACAAGTATACATACAATAAGAAGAAAAGATTTTTCTTTTTTCGTGAAATCAAAAAGAGAATAGGCTGCCTTGGACAAGGCGTCCTGGTTGATATTTTGATCTTTTAATTTGACCATGTCATCGCTTTGGCTGGTAAAATGCAGTCACAAAGTTAAATAAGTTTATAAAAACCCAATGTTAATAAATTGTTAAGTACCCCTACAGACAGAAAAAAATACTGCCAATTAACAAAATCCTGAATAAAACATTCCAATCTCGAAATAAAGTTACTGAATTTTCAATAGCCATCGTGACTTAACATCAAAATATTTTTCACACCTCTAAGTGATAATGGTAAACATTAACACAAGCTTCATCTAAAAAAGATGTGTTTTGCTTTTTTCTATCGGAAATTTGCGCAAATTTTACCTTTTAAATGCCTCAAATCCTCCGGATGATTTCCACAGATAAAGAAAAGAGATGGAAGCCAAATTGGCTATTGGTCGTTGCCTCCATCCTTGGACTTTTATTGTTCATTTTTTCCATAGACTTACTTACCCTGTCCTTAGGCTTGCTGAACAGTGAGTTGGCCAATGATATATTTATGGCCACCAGCAACCCTTTTGTGGGACTCTTTATTGGAATCTTGATGACAGCGTTGGTACAGTCTAGCTCAACCATATCTGCCATGGTAGTTGCGGTAGTCGCATCCGGAAGTATCAGTTTATCCCAGGCAGTCCCGGTGATTATGGGAGCTAATATCGGAACCACCTTAACATCCAACTTAGTTTCTCTAAGTTATATCATGCAGCATAAAACTTTTAAAAAGGCAATATCCGCGGCAGTTGTGCATGATTTTTTCAATATCATTACGGTCCTAATCCTCTTTCCTCTTGAGGTATATTTTGGCTTCCTCAGTGAAATTGCCACCTATTTAATTCAGCCATTTTTAGGGGGAAGCAGTCCTGATTCCGGGTTCAATCCCCAACGTATATTCCTTCGACCCCTGACCTTAGAAGTGTCTTCTTGGATAGACTTCCCCTTATTTTGGTTGCTATTGGGCGTTCTTCTTTTATTTTTATCGATCTATGTGCTTTCGACTATCGTCTATCGGTCGCTGATTTCTCCGCAATTTAAGAAAATCAGCAAACATATATTCATCAATCCGTTTAGGGCATTTGGATATGGGGCTTTTAGTACTGCCGCTGTGCAGTCCAGTACCATTACCACATCTCTGATTGTCACCGTTGTAGCCACTGGAAAGGTCTCGGTCAAAAAAGCGTTTCCCTTTATCATAGGTGCCAATATAGGCACCACCATTACCGCTGCGATTGCTGCACTCTACCAAACAGAAGCAGCCATCAGTATCGCTTTGGTCCATTTTCTTTTCAACTTTATCGGGGCCTTGATATTCCTTCCCTTCCCGGCTATTCGGAATATTCCGGTTCACCTCGCAACTATGTTTGGTGAAAAAACAGTAAAAAATAGGCTAATCGGATTGGCCTATATTTTACTTACCTTTTTTATCGTTCCCTTCCTCCTGATATATTTTAACAGCGATTAATAAAGTTTATAAGATTTTAAAGTTAAAAATTAAAGGGTTTTCAGAAATTTCAAGGTGGTTTTGTTAAAGATTTCCGGCTTGTCCACATTCACCACATGTCCGCAATCCGGGATTACTTCAAGTATTGCGGAGCGGTGATCTTTTACCAATTTGGTGATGGAAGGCAAAAACATGTAATCTTCCTGCCCCATTACGTAGAGTGTAGGGATATTGATGTCTTTTATCCTAAAAAAGGTAAGCAGGGGATTTACTTGGGATACTAACGTAAACCAGCGGATAAATTCTTTTTGATACAACTTTTTAGCCTCCTCAATAAAAAGATATCGGGATTCCCGGTGCTTTTTCCGGGGCATTATGATAAATGCAAACAGCTTGTAGAGAAGGAGATAGGGGATGATGGATTTCAGCAGAAAGCCCATCCGCATCAACACCTGTCCCCTTATGTTGAGTTTCATGATGGCACCTGCCAATACAAGGCTTTTTACCCGGTTTGGATAGCGTTCGCTGATCTCCCGAATGATGATGGTACCCAGTGATATCCCAACAAAATGAGATTGGGGTATCTTCAAGTGGTCAAGGACTTCGATGACTTCATCGCCTATCACGTCGAAGGAATAGGCATGCATCTTATCATAGGCAGGGCTTTTTGATTTGCCATGACCCCGAAGGTCTATCAGGAGAACGTTGAATTCACGGCTGAAATCGCGAATTTGCTTAAACCAAATGGAACTGCTACCGCCTGCCCCATGGACAAAAGTAACCCAATCGGTAGATTTTTTGTGGCGGTATATTGTATAATGCAGCATCTCATTTAAAACTATATTGTTTAAAATAAGTTCAATTCTTTTTTTGTAAATAGCAAATAGAACGAAGCGAAATAATGACTATCAACGTTCCGTATCACCAAGGATTATTGATTAAATAGAATGAGCTAGGTACTTTTTTGAAACTCCAAAATATAAACTGGATCGGTTAAGGGTTATGCGTGAATTATTAATGAGGGCATCTGGGTCGAGAAAGTGAGAAATGTGAATAAAAGCTGCACTTAAAAACTCTTCCCCAAACTTATCCCCGCAAAGATTGCGCTTAATTTGTTGCTTTCTTCGGAATTTATGGCAAACCGATAGAATGGAGTATAGGCAAACCTAAAGATAAATCCACCCTCAGGTTTTTGGGGCCTGTATCCCAATCTTAAAGTTATACTTGCACCAATATACAATTTCTCACTCCTTCTTGAAATATCGGGGTGGAGTAAGTGGGTGTACG
>JBBQXZ010000393.1:0-4026 GCA_038209145.1 Cytophagales bacterium
AGGATATTAATTTTAATGAGCCGATTAAAATGCTTGAAGGCAAGTACACGTGGAGCATAATTGAACAGCGCCTGCTAGAAATGACTTTGAATCCCACTAAACTTTTTAATCAGCTTACTGAATTAAAATAAGGTAAAGAAAAAGAGCATATGGTTATTCCTATCTGCACACAATCTCATGGGATGCCTTGAGATAGGACCTGATTACCGGAAAAGCGGAACCATATATGTTGGTTGGTTTTAGGTACTCCTGAATTCCTGGAAGGGCGATATTGGCAATTCCCATGTGCTTTTAATGGATGCCACCTGTTATGAAAGCTATATCCGTTTTCCCACGGATGTGAAACTTCTCTGGGAATGCTGTCAATGGGTATTCGAGAAGCAACTGTTCAAGATATGCAGGAAGGCCGGGATCAAAAGACCCCGTTACAAATACCATGAACAGAAAAAGAGTCAGCTTTTCTATGCAAGGGAAGGCAGAAAAAACTTCAAAGAGACCAGGAAAAGCATAAAATCGCTGATATACCTTTTGGATATGGGTCTTGAGCAGTTGCAGGAAATCATTTCGGAACTGGGTGCGGACACGATCTATACCACCAACAGCAAAAGGTGGTACTGCACGGGAACGAAAATCTTCCCCTGTTTTCCCAAAAAAGGCCCCAAATGATATTCAGCAGTGAAATATCCAGACAAAGGGCCACAGCTATGGAGGGAGTGTTCGGGGACCACAAAAACCATTACGAGCTAAATCAGTCTAATGCGGCAGAGTGTGATTCCGCTTACGGGCGTTTGATCAAATAAACAACAAATATTCTTGTACTACAAGAAAAAATACTTATGCTAAAAAAAAGTTAATCTCATGGAGGTACAAGACGATTTTCAGGTGGTGTATCAAGTGGATAAAGGAATTCTCATTGACCTTTTTGATAAATTACTCAAAAAATCAGGACTGCAAAAGCAGGTGCTGGCCGCTTTATTGGGTCTGGATCCAAGGACCGTTGATAATTACAGAAAAAAAGGCAGGAGTTTTGGGGCTTTGGAAGGGGAGTTGCTGATTAAATTGGACGGGTTGTTTGAATTTGGAGCGGAGGTTTTTGAATGCAGGAAGGTTTTCAAAGAGCGATGACACCTTGAATGCTGTTCTTGACCGATAGTTTGACAAGGCAGTAAACAAGGAATACGACAGGGTGAAGGATAAAATGAAGGCAAGTAAATACCGGGAGTTTCATTTTAGATGAAAATACCATTATTCTTAAAATATAAAAATAATAATATGAAATTTCTTCCTTTCGTTTTTATATACTTGATTTCATTAAATTTAAGCGCACAATCCGGCAATAAAACCGTCTGGCTGAATAAGCTGGTCATAAACAAAGAAACCCAGGATCTAAATGAACCGAAACGAAAAGCTCCATTAAAAGCGTTGGTTTTATCATCTCATTTTTAAGGGGTGTGGAATGGGCCGCAACAGGAATGGTTACTATACCCATACCTCATGATTTTCCTACTGCTGAAAATTCAACCAGCAGGGTCTTTAAGCTGAAAATTGATCATCAATAAAATCAGTATATTTATATTATGGAAGTTCAGAAACCTGATACAGTCAAGGAACCGGATTTGGAATACGGCAACCATTCCTATGCCGACTACCTGACATGGCAGATGGAAGAAGTGGTCGAGCTGATCAAAGGGAAAATTTTTAAAAAGGCTGCGGCTGCCCCAAAACGTATCCATCAGCGGATTTCAATAAAGTTGGCTGCTAAACTCTATTACTTTTTGGAAGGCAAACCTTGTCAAGTTTACGATGCACCTTTCGATGTGCGTTTTCCGAAAGCATCCAAAGCAGATCATCAAATCCACGATGTGGTACAGCCGGATATCTGCGTGATTTGTGATCGGGAGAAATTGGATGACCGGGGCTGCCTCGGAGCACCAGATTTGATTGTGGAAATTCTGTCTCCCGGCAATAGTAAAACCGAATTGAAGCATAAGTTCGAGCTTTATGAGTCCAATGGCGTACGGGAATATCGGATCATTCATGCTGAAACCCAGGATTTGTTAATCTATAGCCTTACAAATGGAAAATATGTCCCTTCACTTATACTTACCTCCGGAGATGTGGTGGAGTCAAATGTGATCATAGGGTTTAAACTGGATTTGGAGGAGTTTTTTGGGGATATAGAATAGTGGAAAAAACCTTACCTCATTCTCCCGGCAGAATTTATTCTTTTGCGGGCTGAAGGTTTTCAGGCTAGTATTTAATTTAAACAGCATTGAGAATTTTTTTTTGGTTTTATTTCGTATTTTTGTATATATTATAATGTATATACAATACAGACGAAACGATGATGGAGAAGACAGCCAAAGTATTTACGAGTGGAAATAGCCAGGCCCTTAGATTGCCGAAGGAATTCAATACGGATGCAAAGCAATTCTATATCCGAAGGATAGGTTCTTCGCTACTACTCACCCCTAAAGCCAGCTCATGGGAGACGGTAGAGCAAAGTCTTTCAGCATTTTCGGATGACTTCTTCAAAGACGGGCGAAATCAACTTCCCATCCAACAAAGAGAAACGCTCTGATGTATTTATTGGACACGAATATTTGTATATACCTTATCAAGAAGCGGCCTGAAATCGTCCTAAAAAAGTTCAGGTCCTATTCCATTTCAATGTTTAAGGTTTCTGCAGTCACAATCGCTGAACTATATTACGGTGTGTCAAAAAGTGAACGGAGGAAAATGAACGGGGATGCATTAATTCAATTCCTTTCTCCTTTCGAATTTATTCCATTTACTGATGGTGACGCCATCGCATATGGAGGAATTCGTGCGGAGTTGGAAAGAAAAGGACAAATCATCGGACCATACGATCTTCAGATTGCCGCTCAGGCAATATCGAGAAAGATGACCCTTGTTACAAACAATGTTAAGGAATTTCAGAGGGTTCCTGGTTTGGTGTTAGAAAATTGGGCCACATTAAGTTAAAGTACTTTTGATAAGTCACCTAATATATTGGTTTGCTTTAATGATGGCTGTTACTTGTCAAGCCGTTTGCAGTTATTACTCCCGAAAATCAGGGCTCACCGCTACAATATTCTGTTTTTGCAAGGCACCCCATCTCCCCGCCTAGGTGTAATTTGCAATTACACCTTTCTATCAATCGGAAATTTACTTTAGAAAAGCAATCATAAACTGGCCATTTGTAATGGCCTACCACCAACCCTTATTTCATAAAGTGTTGCTAAACGTATATTCTGGATATTACAGTTTGAGTGCGACCTATTTCGCTCTAAATCGGGCCTTTCCGTCTTGGCGTTTGGAACTATGCATTACTATCAAATGGAATTTGTAATTCTCATGTTCCACCGATTAAAGTGATAGTAAAGTCCTGGTAAATGGCTATTCATTATGAGCAGAAATCAGCGCTAACGGATCATTAAAACATAGGGGGTTTTGGCTTCTTCCCATTTGGGGAAGATCCAGGATTAATGATTTGGCTAAAGCCAGGGGGTTGGTTAATTCCCTGATTTCCTCCAGCTAAAGCAGGAGGCTATTCATGAAAATGATACTTTCAACCTTTTTCAAAAATTTGGCCTGACCCAATCAAACACTGAAAAGAATTCAATAAGAATGGGCTTCAGCCCATTCTATGATAGCTTTGATTCTCAACCTGCTGTTTGGCTTTGAATAACGGGTGAAGAAAAATAATTTTTCAGAGCCTGAAATCCTGCTTTTTTTATTAAATTCATTGAATGAAAACCGGAGAGACCAAAAACAAAACAAAAGAACCCTTCACAGCATACGGGAAATATTCCTATGCGGATTACCTGACCTGGCAGATCGATGAAATGGTGGAAATCATTAAAGGAAAAGTTTTTAAAGCTGCCGTCGCACCAAGAAGAAAACACCAAGAGGTGTCAGGTCGGGTATTCACCAGGCTACATAACTTTTTGGAAAATAAAATTTGCAAGGTATTTATTGCCCCTTATGATGTACGTCTCCACGTCAAATCGAAAAAGGATGAGG
>JBBQXZ010000394.1:0-4004 GCA_038209145.1 Cytophagales bacterium
CATTTTGCGGGTAGTCAGGCCTTTTCGCTCTTTGTCATAGGAATCGAAAAACAGCTCCCAGGTCCGGAAAGATTCAAATGTTCCGCCAGCAGGCACCTCTTGGGCGGGACCATAACTCGGATGAACCTCCAACAGCACCGGAGTTTCCAGGGCATAGTTTACTTGAGAGGTGTATATAGGGTCACGCTTCCAATGTACGGCACTCTTGTTGGATTCCCTGTTTCCCATTGAGCCAAAGGCAAAGTCCGTCTCTACATGTATATTTGGCAGCTCCCAGCGCTCCTCCCCTTCCACACTCGATTCTCCCTCCACCACTGCCAACACTTCACTGACAAATTCGTCCACCATAACTGTCTTTTCGGACCTGTTATTAAACGTGATCCATTTGGACATCAGGGGAAGACCATCATACAGTTCATAGTGTACTGTCACCTGGGCCCCCGTACCTACAGAAGTGGATCCTTCTTGCTGAAGCGGTTTCCCAAAAAATTCAACATATTCCACCTTGCCACGCTCTGTATTGCCCAATTCGGTTCCATCAGTATTCCCACCGAAACTATCGGTTTTACCCACCCGAACCGCAGTTGGTCTGCTGGATAGAGGTACCTCCGCCAATTCTTCCCAAGTCATCCCATCTTCAGAAATGGAACCTATGACCCGGTTTTCTCTAAGCTCAAGTTGCAGGTAATAGGCTTTGCCACCATCGATTTCACCGAGTTCCTGCTCCGTATTGCCATCCCAAAATCCGACGTTACCCTTTCCAGGACGCAGGTTGATCTTGACGGTTTTGTCTGCAAAAACCAATGCCAATCCAGAGCCCCAGCTGCTGCTTTTGTCCGTACCTGGGTTGATTCTGGCAATGGCTCCATAAGCGCCTGCGGGAAAAGGCCGCTCCGCGAATACCGCAGCCTGTTCATCGGCCATGATCTCTCCGGGTTTTCCTTCATTGATAAAGGAATTCCTCGAATTACTGCCACTGGCAAAGAGCTCCCATCCGCTATCTAGCTTGCTGAAATCATCGCTATATACCACATTCCTGGCAATAACCTTATTCCTATTTGTTGGTGAGGTGAATGTAATTGCCAGCTCTTTTCCCTTAGGCGGCCAAACGGCATCCGTAGACATCCACTCCGGTCGTTTTTTCCATGCCATTCGGGGACTGATATCCTTTATTTCATAGCCGTCAAATTGAAAAGCAGCTTTATCATTGAGTAAGCTATCCTTCCACTCCTCCAATAAGTAGTTTTGAATGGGCTGCCCAACCAAGCCGCCAATGGAGAACTCCTCGCTGTCCAACGTGATTTTTGCCTCTGGCATTACCGAACGAAGGTAAGTTTCTCCAGTGACCAAGTTGTTAAGTCCCACAGTTGCAAAGTTCGGGGACAAGCGAAAGCGCCGCTCCAATAGCCCGTTGGAAAGCACCAATTCCTTGCCATCTTCCGACTTGTCAACAGTCGCCCTATATTGGCTACCATCAATCAACCAATCCCGGGATTGCATGTCTAACCGATCAGGTGAAGAACAGGATATCAGGTAAGTGAATACCCATGGCAATAGGATTAAATGAGTTCGCTTCATACAAGTTTTGGTGGAATGGTTGGAACGGAAGTAAAAGTATTGAAATATTTCCTTTGGCCAAAGAATTTTATATAAGCAGCGGTAAAACAAGCAGGAAGAATTTCCATACATTTAAAATGAAGAATTATAAAAATAAATTTAACTAGCCAACTGGAGTAGAAAATGAAAGAAGGCGGTAATTCCTTACCGCCTTCTTTCATTTATTCAACTTAATGAATTGTGTCAAACCACCCTACTCGCTGTTTGCCAGAGATCGGCATTATCTCCCAATGCGTCCTTTAACGGTTGGGTTATTTCATTGAGTTGCTGAATCACCTCCGGCGATAAGTTAACTTGAAGTACTTCCATATTTTTCCTAACCTGCGCCGGGTTCCTGCCCCCCGCGATAACTCCCCCCACCCCTTCTTGGGCCAACAGCCACGCCAAGCTCAGGCTACCCATGGAAACGTTCAATTCATTGGCAACCTCTTGGATGGCGGCAATGGTTTTGAAGGTGAGTTTCTCGCAGCCATCGTCCTGATGCCTGGAATGGGACCGCTCTTTGGAAAAGTGGCGCGTTCTGGCCCGGTCATCCGGTACTGTTTCCGGTGAGGTGAATTTCCCCGTCAGCAGGCCCTGCATGATGGGGGAATAGCAAAGCACGGGTATCTCGTCAGCCAAACACTGCGGAAGAATGCTATATTCAATCGCCCTAAAAAGAAGGTTATAAGCCATTTGGTTGGAACTTACCGAAAATCCAAGGGACTTGCATTCCTCCAGGCTTTTCACTCCAAAATTTGACACACCATACCCACGGATTTTTCCCGACTCTTTCAACCTATCCAAGGCCTCCAGCGTATCTTCCAAGGGTATTTCCGGATTGGGCCAGTGGAGTTGGTAGAGGTCGATGTAATCGGTCTGGAGGTTTTTTAGCCCACGCTCGCATGCCTTTACCACATTCTCGGGTGCAAAATCCTGTGGACCAACTTTAGAGGCAATAATGAGTTGACTACGCTCTCCCTTCAGGGCTTTTGCCAGCAGATTTTCGGATGCTCCATTTCCATACGCCTCGGCAGTGTCAAAACAGGTAATCCCCAGGTCATAAGCCGCTTTAATGGCTGCGAGAGAATCCCGCTCTTCCTGATGCCCCCAATTGAATCCGCCGACTATGGCCCAGCAGCCAAAAATCATTCGTGAAATTTCAAAATCCGCATGGGGTAGTTTTAGGTGGGTTTTCATAGGGGAATAATATTTAAATAAACTATGGGACAGACATCGGTCACAAATATAAATGTTCCGGAAGGGAAAAGAATACTAATGACTTCCAATGCTAAAATTTAACCCGTCATCTGGGGATGAATTCAACTAGTCAGGTCATCTCAAATGAATCAAAAAGCCGGCAATAAAAGCTGCTTGTTTTGCCCTAACTTCTTCGCCATAATGGACATGATCGATAAAAGTATCCGCTCCCAGATTTTTGGTAAATTGATACAGATCAACAATAGGAATTTCTCTTGCATTAAAAATGGCATCCGCAGCCTCATTATACGCATCCACATCAGAAGCGAATCGATGAAAAGACTGCTGCCTGCTGTTATGTTGTTCGTCATCGACAGGTGTGGTCCGAACCCAGACCAAAGTAATTCCACGCATTGTCAGCAGGTCATGAATTTGAATGAGATTGCTCTTGTAGGCCTCGAGTGGAACCTGCTTTTGGGTGGTACCTACCGGTGTTTTGATGTCGTGTAACCCACAATTGAGAACAAGCACATCGGGTTTGAAATTGGGATCTTTCAGCCTTATTATTACATAGTCCAACACCATTCCGGAATCCCCGCCATTTGCCCCGGCTGGATTGTCGAGGTTTGCGGAAGACTGACCGTCATCCCGTTTTCGGTCATAGGCCCAAAACTCTTGAAGAAACTGCTCCAAATACGGGCCATATTGGATGGAAATGCTGTCACCAATCACAAATACGGAGGGGAGGTCACGCTGGATGCGGGAGGAAAGCAAACCAACTGATAAAATGATAACTGTGAGTATCTTGAACGTAGACATGGATATAAGGCAGGATTGGATAGGTAAGATAAAAATAATTCCCTTTAATTTGGCATAGATGGGGTTTTGAAGTTATAAGGTTTTGCAAGTCACAATTTTAAAATCATGCGATAAGATCTTGGCGGAGGTTGCCACAGCTTTAAATTCGATTCACATTAAATTTTTCTTTTCTCTATTCAAAAAATCCTTAAAAGTCCCTGAAGCCCTTCCCAATATTTCCTCAATGGAATTGGACACTTCTGGTGTAGCCGAAAATCGAGGTAGAAAGTGCAACATGATCAGCACCAAAATAAACATGGAAGGTACGCCTTCTCGCCTTTTTCTGAAAAAGAAAGAAACCAGGTTTGGGGACCGAAAGGTGATTTTCTTTCCCAAAACTTCGGTCAATT
>JBBQXZ010000395.1:0-3983 GCA_038209145.1 Cytophagales bacterium
TCATAAATATCCGTTCCTGCTTTTTTGCATACCGCAAAATTTTTGATTTAAATTTTTGTGCAACCGTTATCAATTAATAGCAATTTTAGGTTTTTTAATTATTACACTAATGGGGAGGGTGTCCGTTATTAATCGACGCTACGTTAACCTTCGCTTAGACCCTTAAAGCAAATCAATGCTTAAAACGAACATCATTGTGATATTTCAAGAACTCAATATCAGGAAGAAATCTTGACGGTAAAATAATGTCTTGCTTGTCAAGTTTAAGAAAATAATCTTCAATGGATTTTGATTTCCTTTTTTTGAATAGCACTGGGGCAATTTTGATTTTAAAATTTGTTGTAATTGTCATCAAACCTGTTTCAAAAGCCTTATCATGAAGTGCATTAATTGCAATTCCATTTTGAGGATTTAATCTGTTTTTCTCATCAATACTCCAAGGTTTGATGTGTCCAGCAATTAAAAACTCTGCTTGTTGAATTCCTGTTATGCAACAAGTATTATTGTAAGAAGCCATTATTGAACTTCTAAAGAAAGATTGATTAACCCTAACCTTTACAATTTGTTCTCTTGTTCTTCCTTCTTTTGGCAGTTCAATTTCTGGGATATGATTTAGTTGCTCGACGGTAGTGTGTTCAAAGTTTGCCAATAATTTTTCACTTTCAAACGGTAAAATATCCCAGTTATTAAAAAACTCATTCCATATTATGCCATCTAATTTACTGGCATTTGGAGCACCTTTAATTCCTCTTGCTTTTAAACTTGGATCAAGACTAGCAAAATTTACAAGCTTGTAAGCTACTGAATTTGGAGTTCTTCCAATAAGATTAGCAAGATGAATTACTTCTGGATTTGAGCGGTGTAATCTTCCAAAAGGTAATTTACAATATAGATTTATTGCCAATAATAATTCTTCTCTAGTCCATAATTTTTGGCCCTTTTTCATAAAAGTGACCCATTTTCAAAATCTTCATCATATTGCATAATGAATTCATACGTACAATTGGTATCTGGACACAAATGAACTTCTGTTTTATCAGTTGTATGAGAAAGGTTCAAAATAACTTCTGACCTTGCACCACACTTTGGACAAGTGGTTGGTTGGTCTGAATAGATATATACTTTAGAATAATCAAGCATTGTGCAGCATATTTTAGTGCGATCTAAAAAGTCAATCCACTAATTTAAGTTTTATTTCAATTTGACAATCCATTTTTAGGTAGAATTACCTGAATCTACTTTTTCATGATTTTTACAAAAAGCAAACCGGGAACCTAAAACTGACTTGTTAAAATCACTCCCCCACCCCCCCAATCCCATCCGGTAATGACCTCAAAAAAGCCATTAGATCACTAAGTTCCCGACGGGTAAGTTGGGTTTCCCATCCTGCCGACATCAGGGATACCTCGGACACGGAAACCTGTGTTACTTCTTCCCGGCCTATAAGCCGCTGTACGCCGGGACCCACTTCGACCACGTAGGTGGATGCATCCGATTCCTTGATGATTCCCGTTACGTTGCCTCGGTCCGTTACCAAAAGCGATGTTTCGTATTCGCGGGCAAAACTGGCACTGGGATAAATGATCGCCTCCAAGATGTCGTGCGCCGAACGGATCTCTCCAATATTCGTAAGGTCCGGACCGAAGGTATTCCCCTCTCCCGCTACGGCATGGCAAGACGAACAGGCTGCCTTTTCATAAAACACCTGCCTGCCACGGGAAACATCCCCCTTTTCCAAACTTTCCTCCAAGGCCGTTAACTGGTTCAACCGCTCCTCATGAAGTTGTCGAATCTGCTGCATCACCCGTTCCGCCCGTGGGTGCAGGTCTTCCGGAAAGTTGGCGAGCATTTTTTCCACTTGGGTCAAAGGCACCTTATCCAACTGAGTTCCCAGTCCTTCCAAGGTCTCAATAAGCGCCAAACCCACAATCCTATCTTCCACACCCTGAAACAGGGAAAGCCAATCCACCAGATACCTGACTTCCATTTCTGGAAGTACCTGACGAATGATCGTTTCTTGTTGGGATGCGGTCAGGGTAACACGCTGTAACAGGGAAAGGGTTAATCCCATCTCCTGTGGATCCTGAAGGGAATTGACTCCTTGAATGATTTCAGAAACTTCTTCGGATGAAAGGACATATCCCCCGGAGGTCAGGGCCAGCAAGGCCTTAATTTTCATGCTATAGGTCAACCCGGAAGTCGCTGCTACTTCTGTCAATGTCGACTCAAATCCAGTCAAACCCCGGGAAATAATCAACTCCAACACGGCGGTCTGAATCTTTTCACCAGAAACTACCATCCAGGTTTTTAAGGCCGATTTCCAGGTTTCCGGAAAGGTTTTCACGGAAACAGATGGCAGCAATGACAGCAAAAGCTGCTGTTTTTCGGGACTGGAAACGGATTGCTCCATCAACCGGGTAATGGAAAGTTGAAATGCCGGTGCATTGCCAAAAACAGCTAATACCTCTTTCATCGAAGCCGTCCTATCAGCCTCATCAACGGAAAACAACCGCTCAAAATAAGCCGTTGCCAATTGAGTCCATTCGGGATGATGCGTGAGCACCCAATGCCCTGTTTCCTCCAAAAGGCTGTCTCCGCTTGTTAGAAAGGGCTGGACAATTTCCTCTGAAAGCAACTTATTCCGCTTTTGATCCAGCGCAATCAGGGCCGCCCGCTGAATGTGGGGATTGGAATCTTCCAGCGCCAGCCGGAGCTCCTGCGCACTTTCCAGTTGGATCAAGGCATAGGTAGCGGCATGATTCACCATCCGGTCATCCGTACGACCAATGACCTGAAGCAAGTCAGGCACCGCCAACGGATCCCCTATCCTTCCCAAGGCCGTGGCAGCCTGCCTGACTACGGGCAGTTCTGTGTCAGAGAGGGATGTTATCAATGGGTTGAGCGCGGATTTATCCCGGGCTAACCCCAGCACCCGGGCTGCTGCTGCCCTGACATCGGGGTGGCTATCGGCAAGTGCCGCGATGACTGCCTGTATTCCTTCCTGCTCCGCCAGGCGGTACAAAAGAAAAACTGCTTGCGTTCTTAGTTGAAAATCAGGTGACTGTTCCAATGCCTCTTTTAAAAAAGCAACGGCACTACTTCCTTCATTCAGGATGCTTTCCCGCGCCCGCTTGCGGATAAACGGACTGGACTGGGACAGCTGTTCAATTTTCTCGGAAATTGATAATTCCTCCCACAAAACTTGGTTCCCAAATGGATCTTTTGATAGGTCTTCCCCTTTTTTTCGGATGTGATAGATGCTGCCCTGAAGCTCTGGCTTGGCGGTACGCGACAAGGGACATCCGGCGATAAACCAACCCCCGGTATTTACGACCAACAGACCACCATCTCCCGCCTGCAGGACATCGGTGGGATGAAAATCCGCCCGGCTACTTTCCAGAAACCAAAAATCCTCTGTTCGGAAACTGGCACCCTCAGCAATTAGCTTACTGCGAACAATCCGACCGGTGTTAAACTGCGCATGAAACAAATTTCCGTCATAATCCTCCCCCCATTGCTGTCCATCCATCCGCATCAATCCGGAAGGAGACACGCGTGCCATTTTGGTCATTACCGGCATCAACTCACCCGTCAAGACCAACTCATCTTCTTCGATGACGGGATTGGGTTTGGGGTAGACCCCTCCTTCCACCCAGTGCATTAACGCATCCCGGTACCCGCCTTGGGGATCCACAAAATAGGTCATGGTACCAAAAACTTCTCCCGAGGGAGAAAAAGCAAGCTCTACCGCATTGTCAAAACCGCCACCGGCATAGGATTCAAGTTGGCTTCCATCGGGAAGGCAGCGCCAAATCCTGGCTCCTTTTCCCTCCAAATGGTCTCCCTCTTGGGAAGTGATATCAAATCCCCGTCGGGCATCGGCCATGTACAGCCATCCATCCGGTCCCAAGAAGGGACCACTGAGAATGGCCGCATTGTGATTGAGTTTCCAACCCGAAAGCAGCACTTCTTTCTGGTCTGAG
>JBBQXZ010000396.1:0-3960 GCA_038209145.1 Cytophagales bacterium
CTTTCGAACCACCAATTACCTCCAACCCCGGATGGGGTTAAACCTGACGTGAATGCCTTTAAAAGATTAAATTTCTCGACCGCAGACTATTATTTCGATCCGGGTTTGCAGGGGAGACATTATCCCGTAAATGACAGTTGGTTCGCAGGACATTGTTCAACCCACTTCGGGGTTGTGGGACGGATGAACTGGCTCATAAGCCCCGGGTTTCGCCCGGGGTTATTGTTGTTGAAGCCCTTCAGGCTTCTGTAAGGAAATAATTTTAGGTTGATAGTCAAGATATTAATCAATATGATAGGTCAGAATTGATATGATTTTCTTTGATATTTATTTCGATTGAAATAATTACCCTGTTAACTCAGTCCTGACGGGCCTGAACAACAATAACCGTGGGTGCAACCCACGGCTTTCGAACCACCAGTTACCTCCAACCCCGGATGGGGTTGAACCTGACGAGAATACCTTTAAAAGATTAAATTTCTCGATCGCAGACTATTATTTCGAACCGGGGTTTGCAGGGGAGACATTATCCCGGACATGACAGTTGGTTCGCAGGACATTGTTCAACCCACTTCGGGGTTGTGGCTGAAACTGATTGCCAGAATCCCCGGGTTTCGCCCGGGGTTATTGTTGTTGAAGCCCTTTAGGCTTCCCCAAGTTCCGAATAAAGTACGTTACTCCACATATACCACCAGTCCTTTCAGATAAGCGGTCTCTTGGTGAAAAATATTGATGGGATGATCGGCAGGTTGCGTCAGCTGATGTAGAATGCGTATAGCTCTGTTTGCTTCCAAGGCAGCAGCCGTGACGGTATGGTTGAAGAGGACCTGATCCACCACCTGCGAGCAGGAAAAGGTAAACAGGATGCCTCCAGGGGGAATATGTTTCATGGCCGTGGCGTTTAAGCGTTTATAGGCCTGAATGGCTTTGTGCCGGCTGCGGATATGCTTGGCAAAGGCCGGAGGGTCCAATATGATGACATCGAAATCTCCCGAAATTTCCTTGATATATTGCATCACATCGGCTTCTATCCCTTTATGATTCGTGGAATCAATCGCATTTAACTGCACATTCTTTTCCGTCATTTCAATGGCACTGGATGAAATATCAACGGAGTGAACCTCCTTAGCACCAGCTTTTAGTGCATATACGGAAAACCCACCCGAATAGCAGAATGCGTTCAGCACCTTTTTCCCAAGACTATACGTGGAAAGCAATTGGCGGTTTTCACGTTGGTCGATAAAAAACCCCGTTTTTTGGCCTTTTACCCAGTCTATCTCAAAATAATGTCCGTATTCAAGTACTACATTAGTTGTGGGAGATCCGTAAACCAGCCCGTCTATATTTTCAATTGCGGCATGATGCAAAGTAGCGGAGCTTTTATCAAAGACCGCAGAAATGCCGTCCCCATAGATGGTTAAGAGTGCTTGTACAATAGCTGGAATCTGACGGTGGATACCAATCTGATGGGCTTGTATCACCGCTGTACCGTTATAAAAGTCAATGATCAAGCCTGGAATTAGATCTCCTTCCCCGTGAAACAAGCGGTAGACATTGGTATGGGGATTGTCGGTCAAGCCAATCATTTTTCGCAGCGCATAGGCGGCTCTTATTTTCTCTACCCAAAATACCTCATCGATGGATTCTTCTACAAAAGAAATGATCCGAACCGCTATGGAACCACTTCCATAATAACCCGAGGCCAAAAATTTACCCCCCATATCGACCACCTGTACCAAGTCCCCCTCAGCCAAGGTTCCCTGGGTATGGTGAATCGCACCTGAGAATATCCAATGATGCCTGCGTTGAATGGATATTTCTTTGCCTTTTTTTAGATAAACACTAGGATAGGGAAGCATGTAGCGGAGATTTGGGAAAGTAAAAGGAACCAAGAATCATGCCCAGCGCACTGAAGCCTGTGGCAGTAAGGTGGGCCGGGATAACCAGATCCAAGGAGTAAAAGATGAGATACGAAAGTAACCCGAAGGAAATTGCCAAAAGCGCACCACCCGATGATGACCGTTTCCAATACAGCCCTGCTGTCAAAGGCACAAAAAGAGAAACCAAGAGCAGCATGGATGATTCGCCGATCAGTTCATAAATATTACTGCTCCAGCTGGCAAGTAACGTGGCAACTAAAGCGACAAAGAGAATATTTATCCGCAATAGCAACAGCATTTTTTGGTCTGATAGTTTTCTTTTTAATGCCGGCTTGATAATGTTTTCCCCGATAATGGCAGCAGGGGCCAACATGACCGAACTGGTGGTACTCATAATCGCTGAACAAAGTGCACCGAAAAAAATGATCTGAATGGCCAATCCCCCATGCTGGAGAACCATTTCTGGAAGCAGCATTTGTGGGTTTGCCAGATAAAGTTCCGGATATAACACTTTTGCCCCCAAGGCAATAAATAAAGGAAAAAGGCCAAACGTCAGGTAAAATCCGGCAGCAAGGTAAAGGGAAGTTCGGGCCACACGTTCACTTTTGGCGGACATCACCCGTTGGTAAATATCCTGGCTGGGAATGCTGCCCAATCCCAATATCGCCCAAGCGCCCAGGTAATTAAGCCAGGCCTTTGGTTCTGGGGGAGGGAACAACTGAAAGCTTCCCTCCGGTGCTTGATTTAGAATGGGAAGGATTCCACCGGCTTTGTATATTACCAAAACAGCTACCCAGACCAGTCCGATGATAATAATTAGGGTTTGAACGAAATCGGTGATTGAAATGGCCCACATTCCTCCCAAAAACGTATAAAAGACAACAATACTGGCGCTGACAATGATTCCCGTGGTAAGGCTTATACCTGTAACCGCACCCAAAATTAGGCCCAGTGCCACCAGTTGGGCAGCGACAAAACCAAAATACGCCGGAACCATAAATATGGCCGTCAGCAGTTCCACCCGCTTTCCAAACAACTTAAGGAAGACATCACCCAAGGTCATCAAGTTCATGCGATAGATCGGTTTCAGGTAGAATAAACCAAAAAGCAACAGGCACAATGCCCCGCCAAAGGGATCTTCGATGACGCCCAAAAGCCCGTGTTCCAAGTATTCGGAAGAAGCTCCAAATATCGTCTCGGAACCGAACCAGGTTGCAAAAAGCGCGGAAGCACTGAGAAATAAGGGAAGCTGTCTCCCCGCCAGCATGAAGTCTTTGGAGTTCTTCACCCTCTTGGAAGCCCATGCTCCCAACAGCATGGTCAACAGTAAGTATCCGATAATCGCAACAGCCAGCAATGTCCCGAATGGATTTTATTTGCTATACATTTTTTCCCGGAGTGCCTTAATTTCTGCATTTTCCAAGTAATCATCGTAAGGCATTCGTCGGTCAATGGTTCCCTTTGGGGTAAATTCGATGATCCGGTTGGCTACGGACTGGACAAAGGCATGGTCAAAGGAGGATACCAGCACCGTCCCGTTGAAATCAATGATGGCATTGTTGAGCGCATGGATGGACTCCAAATCCAGGTGGTTGGTAGGTTCATCCAATATCAAGAAGTTGGGATTTTGAAGCATCATTTTTGAAACCATGCAGCGTACTTTTTCCCCACCTGAGAGTACAGATGCTTTCTTGAAAGATTCCTCGCCGGTAAATAACATCCTTCCCAGAAAAGTTCGCACATAAGCTTCCTCTTGGTTGTCAGAGTATTGGCCCAGCCAGTCGATGAGTTTGATATCAGTATTAAAATGACCCGAGTTGTCATTGGGCAAGTAGGCTTTGTTAATCGTAACACCCCATCTGAAAGAACCCTTGCTTGGGGAAACTTCCTCCATGATGGTTTGAAAAAATTTGGTGACGGACTGTTTGGTTTTTGATACAAAAGCAATCTTGTCTCCTTTATCCACCATGAGGTTAACATCCTTAAAATAGATCGTCCCTTCATCCGAAAGCGTGAGCTCCTCCGTTAAAAGGAGCTGATCTCCAGCTTCTCGTTCCGGTTTGAAGATGATGCCGGGGTA
>JBBQXZ010000397.1:0-3958 GCA_038209145.1 Cytophagales bacterium
TTATATCGGTTTCATTTTTCCCAGGGTTTCACGTGGGGTTATTTAAGGTTTAACCCCTTCGGGGTTTTTAACTCGGACGATGCAATAGGATTCGTAGTAGTTTTTCCCGTTCTTTCTCGGGAACACATCTAATCACGTAATAGATGGGCTATTGCTTATTTCGGGTTTAATATTAATTCATTATTTGATGTTCAGGGTTTGACATACTAAATTTCTTTTTACTTCACAGGTTCAAGTCAATCCAAAATCTCAAATCAAAATCCCTAAGCAACTCTTCCATTAAATTCATTCAGGTATTCATTGAAAACAAGGTTATTGATGCTTTTTGCTTTTTCTGCGGTAATGGGAAGTTGGTGTTTGTTAAGGAACTGCTCAACGATTAACCGTTGCATCATCCCTTTGGCAAATTTCTCTTGAGACAGGAGATTCGAGCTTTTCTCCAGCTGCTCGTCAATGGCATGCTTAAGATCGTTCAGCGCATCAAATAATTTACTTTCTTTTGGCGTCAGGGGATCTTTTTCCATCAGGCGTTTATGAAGTCTAGCAAACTTGGCATCGTTTGCATATTTGGCCCGAATAAGCTGATTTTGATACTCCAGTTTTTTAGAATCCTGATAGATACTTTCCAGCGTTTTGATATTTTCTTTCATGTCTTCCGCATTGACTTCGGTTAGCTTTTGCTTTTTGAATAGCAATTCCAACTGTACTTTGAGGGAAATGAAGACAGGATCCTTTTGATCGAAATTTCCCGCAAGCATTTCTCTGGTTTTTTGCAGGGTGTTTTTGAGTGCATCGGCAAGTATCAGTTCTTCCTCACTCACTTTAGTAAATGCAAAAATGATATCCTCCAGGGCTATGTTGAGTAAGTTGGCTGTGCCAAGATCCGACTCAAGGACTTCTTTGGTATTGATCAAAGCAAGCCGATTCTCAGCTTCTCTGGATAGAATGGCAAGTTTTTGGAACTCGAGTTTTTCCAAAAGATCATAGTTTCCACTGAGTCGAATGAGGTTATACAAGGCTTTTGCATCTTGCAGCACCTTGGTTATCAAAAGCATTTCCTTCCGATCGTTGATTTGGGAAATCTGGGCTGAAAAATTTTCCAAGTTCAAGGTGTCAAAGGGAAAAAGCACCTCCTTGATTTCTTCTATTTCCGCAGTGATTTCTTCGGCAGTTTTGAAGAGGTTGGAATAATGCTCCATTTCGTCTCCAAGTTCGGATTGGAGTTCAGCTAAATAAGCCTTGTTCGTCTTGTCAAACTCTTCTCGGATATTTACAAAATCAACCACGTAACCATATCTAAACTCCTTGTAGGTACGATTGACCCGAGTCAGCATTTGGAGGAGGTTGTGAGATTTGACTTTTCGTGCCACGTAAAGTTTTTTCAGTCGCTTCGCATCAAAGCCAGTCAGGAGCATGTTGTAGACGAAGATAAAGTCGATTTTACCCTCCTTGAAGTCTTCCACTTTGTTTTTCCGTTCCTTCTTGGTAGCTACATCATGCAGAATCAAGGCTGCTGACTTTACGCGTGAAGCTTCTTTCTGTTTGTTGATAAAAAATCGCTCCTGACTTTCTGCTGCCTGAAGAACGTAAGTAGGTTGACCTAGTTGAGTGTATTTATCCCGAAAGATTTGAAAGAGCAGCTTTGCCTGTTCAGAAGAACTACAGACAACCATTCCTCCGATGCTGGGATCATTTAATCGCTGTCTAGACTGCTCAAAGTCAGCCACAATATAATCCAGCATTGGCTCTACGAATTTCGGATGCGCATAGAGTTGCTTCTTATTTGCGGAGCCTTTCAGAACCTTGATTTCGTCTAGGATTTTTTGGAATTGCGCTTTATAGCTGGTCGAAATTTCTTCACGTATAAGTCGAAGTGTATAGCCGTCCTTGATAGATGAATTGTAATAGTATTTGTGAATGTAGTTCCCGAATAAATCTCTTGAATTGTAGTCCGAGCCTAAAAGGGGAGTGCCGGTCAATCCTATTTTGATTGAGTTTGGGTCTGCTTCCTTTAGGTTGGCCAGGAAACTTCCTTTTGGGTTGTAGCTTCGGTGTACTTCGTCCAAAAAGAATACCCGCTGAATATCCAACTGATAATGGGATTCTCGAAGGACATCAGGGTCCTCTTTGAATTTTTGAATATTGACGACTGTAATTTCAACTCTACCTGAACTGTTGTGAATCGCACTGGTGGACTTGATCTCCCTAGCAAATGTTTCCTTTGAATCAATCTCATGAACTACCAGACCCCGAGCTTTAAATTCCCCGGCCGCCTGAATCAATAAATCTATTCGGTCAACAATAAAGTAGAACTTTGCAACAATTCCTTTCGCCTGGAAATAATCGGTTAAGAACTTGACATTATAAAAGCCCAGGGCAGTTTTCCCTGATCCCTGTGTATGCCAAATAATTCCTTTTTTGATTCCTTCGTCTAGCTTTTTTGCAATTGCCTTAGTTGCAAAAAGCTGGGGGTATCGCATGATATGCTTTTCCAAGCCCTGCTCTTCCTTCACATAGGCGATGGCATACCGGAGAATAAATTCCAGTCTTTCTTGCTGAAATAAAGAGGTCAGCAATCGATGCGTTGGAGACGTTGGATTAAGATTCGTTTGATATTCCGGAGAATCTTTAATTCCTATTACGTTGTTATCTCGAAGGATTTCAAGTTCTTTTTCTTTGTCTAGCGGATTGACATGTACGTGAAGTTCAAAAGCTTTTTCTTCTTCTCTGAAGTAATTGAACTGTATTTTGCCATAGGCAGGGGTTGCATAAAAAGCTCCTTGTATGGGTGATATGGCTTCGTCATCATATTCCATGTTGTTGGAGAATACCATGAGTTGCGTGATATTCGCAAATTTCCGAAACTTCTTATTCGTAAAGCGCGTGATCATCCGCTTATATTCTGCTTGGATACCTTCTAGGTTATTGGGCTTTTTTACTTCAATAAAGAAAAGCGGCATTCCATTGATCAGAATCGTGATATCAGGTCTGAATTCCTCCCCGTCATTTTGATAAGTAAGCTCTGTGACAATATTGAAATCATTGTTGGAAAAATCCTCAAAATCAATTAATCGATTTCCTGATCGGTTGAGAATCTTTTCATAAAAAGCACGACCCAAATCTTCAAAATCTAATGTAAGGGAAACGTCATCGTATAATTTATCAACTTCTAAACCAGACAACTCTGGGTTAAGAGAAGCTATTTTCTCTTTAAAAATATCAACAAAAATATTGGTTGACTTATCCACCTTGATCGTTTTCAAGGATAAATACGTAAAACCAATTCTAGTCAAGTGCACTAATGCCGGGATCTTGACGCGAGAATCTTCGTTGAAAATCAATTTATAGCCTAGAGGAAAAATTACTGAACTAAAAGCAATCTAAGACAAAAAGATGATTTAAATCCGAAATAGGTATTCAAATTCCTGATAGGAGTTAAAACTGCCTCAAAATCAATCGTTTCACTGCATAATTCATTCTCAAGAGCTGTGTCTCAAATGTTTGTTTGCGTCTTTAGTTCTCACGACAGCGGCTACTGCAAACTTGGGGCTCGGGAAATCCCCAAAAATTAAAAAGAAACCTAATCAAGCTGGTATTCCCGACTCTATCCGAAGCGATCATTGAATGCCTGTCAGCCAAGGAAACTAAAATACAATTCGTAAGTGATTCTTGGAGAATCCCAAAAATATTATAAATTTATTATCCACTTTCAGGGGTATAAAAATTTGTGAGGATCAAAGCGTCAAGAAATAATCCTGGTATTCTTTTGTTAGAATCATCAACCAAAGCTATTATTCATACATTTAGCGTTGGGCCTAAATTGGGAAAAATGAAAATTATCCATATAATGATAAGGACCGTTTTGACTTTTTAATTCTCTAGTGGACAAATAGCAAGCAGAAAAGACCCAGACGATTGGATAAACGTTCGTAAGGCACCTTACGGACAGTCAGCCATT
>JBBQXZ010000398.1:0-3935 GCA_038209145.1 Cytophagales bacterium
CGGCCTTTTTGCCATCGGAGAAGCCAATTTTTCCGATCATGGTGCGAATAGACTAGGAGCTAATTCGCTCTTGCAGGCTTGTGTGGATGGGTATTATATTTTGCCCTACACCCTTCCCCATTATTTAGCGGGATTAAGTAAAGATGAAAAAACGCTGTCAACGGAACAACCCGCATTTGACATTGCGGAAAGAGAGATTAGGAGTGAAGTTCAGCGATTGACTTCCATAAAAGGATCCAGGACAGTGGATGATTTCCACCGGACACTTGGAAAGATATTATACGATTTTTGTGGACTCAGCAGGACCGAATCAGGACTCAAGGAGGCAATCCAAAAGATCGATGACCTTAAAAAGGCCTTTCATCAAGATGTTCGGATTCCAGGGTCATCAGATCAAATGAACGATGAGCTGGAAAAAGCGTGCAGGGTGGCAGACTACCTCGAAATCGCCCGGCAAATGTGTGAAGATGCCTTGACCCGTGATGAATCCTGTGGGGCGCATTTCAGGGAAGAATACCAGACCCAAGAAGGCGAAGCAGCAAGGAATGATGCCGAATTTGCTTTTATTTCTTGCTGGCAGTACACAAGAGAGGGGTCCCGTCTAATCCGTGAGCCCTTGCATTTTGATTATGTGAAACCAACTGAAAGGAGTTATAAATAATGCATTTTCTCTTAAAAATCTGGAGACAGCCATCACCTAAGGCAACAGGAAAACTTGTCGAATATTCAATAGCTGACATTTCACCCGACATGTCTTTTTTGGAAATGTTGGATGTCCTCAATGAATCTCTAATTGTTACCGGTCAAGAACCGGTGGCTTTTGACCACGATTGCCGGGAAGGAATCTGTGGACAATGCGGCGTGGTGATTAACGGACGCGCCCATGGACCCCTGGCCAATACGTCTACCTGCACGCTCCATATGCGCTCGTTTGAGGATGGAGAGACCATTTATATTGAGCCCTTTCGTGCGGGGGCTTTTCCGGTTAAAAAAGACTTGAAGGTGGATCGTTCGGCCTTGGATAAAATAATTATTTCCGGGGGGTATATAAGTGTCAGAACAGGTCAGGCCCCCGAAGCCAACAGCATTCCAATCTCAAGTGATGCGGTGGAGGAGGCTTTTGATGCTGCGGCTTGCATCGGCTGTGGTGCCTGTGTAGCCAGTTGTAAAAATGCAAGCGCGGCACTGTTTACCGCCGCTAAAATCAGCCATTTGTACCATTTGCCCCAGGGGCAGGTGGAGCATAAGAAGCGCACCCGGCAGTTGGTTGAGACCATGGATCAACTGGGTTTTGGTGCCTGTTCCAACACCGGGGCCTGTGAGATTGAATGTCCCCAGCATATTTCCATCGGACATATTGCGCTGATGAACCGGGAATATTGGAAATCCTAACCGGCAAGTGCATTTCAGAAGAAACGGAAAGCTTTTTTTATAGGCTTACCATGGCTTTTATTACCCGATTGGCGGGATCGGTCCAAGAACTGAAATCATCAATCATTTGCCCAAAGGGTACTTGGTGGGTAACATAAGCTTTGGTGGGAAACAACTTTTTGGAAAGGGTTTCTATCACAAATAAAAAATCCTCTTTGGTAGCGTTTCTACTACAGAGGATACTTGCCTCTTTGGCGTGAAGACTTGGATGGTGGAAACTTAGAAAATCCTTGTAAAGCCCCACTAACAGGAATTTACCTCCATGTGCCATGTAATCGACTCCTGATTCTAAGGCGGTCTTGTTGCCTGTTGCATCCAAGACAACATCACACAGGTCCGAATCCGTCAGTGTATTTATTGCGTCTTTAGCTGTTGGACCGGGAGTCATGGTATGGTCTGTTCCGAAATAGGTATCAGCTACTTCCAGCCGTTGTTCGTTGATGTCCATAGCTATGATTTGTGCACCTTGGAGTTTGGCAAAAACCATGATAGCCAATCCAATGGGGCCGCATCCCATCACCAAAACGCGTTGGCCTTGTGTAATCTGCGCTCTTTTTACGGCATGGGCGGCTATACACAGCGGTTCTATGATGGCGATTTCTTCCCAACTCAATTGAGGTGAAGGAATTAAAAGGCGATATGGTATAGCTATGACTTCCTGCATTCCTCCGTCAATATGTACGCCCAAGACTTTTAGAGACGCACAGCAGTTCGTCTTTCCCGCCCGGCAAGCCACGCAGGTGCCACAGTTGATATAGGGAATGATAGCCACCTTGTCCCCGGAGCTAAATTCCAGATGTCCGTTTGGACTGTAGATTTCCCCGGCAAGCTCATGTCCTAAAATCCGGGGATAGTTAAAGAAGGCCTGATTCCCTGCAAAGGCATGTAAATCTGTACCACAGATACCGATTCTTCGGATTTTAACCAGCACTTCATCAGAGGCAGGTGTGGGGATTTCCCCCGTTTTTAGCGTTAGGTTACCCGGTGTTTCGCACACAATATATTTCATACGCAAGGAAGATTTTTCGTTGAATTCCAAAAATAGAAAAAGAAGGCCAATTTCGCCTTCTTTGATTTACCATTATTTCTTATATCAATTCCCACGCTAGGGCTGAACCCCTTCTGCGGTTGTTTTGACCATTTTTTGGAGAATGATGGGATCTTTGAGCTTGCTGGTAAGGATTTCCATGAAGTACTTCAAGTTGGGGTAGTTTTCTGCGATGACAAAATTGTCTTTGATGGAAAACACCGCATTTACTTGGATGTTATCGCTCATGGCGACTGTGTTGTAAGAAAAGGATAGGGTGCCATCAGGAATGGTCAAGGATATATTTTCTGGATAATCATCCAGTTCATATCCTTCGGGAATAATAATAGTAGCGGAATATCGGTCATTGACGGTATAATTGAAATCAACCGGAAACGTCCTGGAATCTGCGGTAAATGGGTTTTCTGTCCACCGGCCTACGACGAAGGGTTGGATAAAGATATTTTCACCTTCCCCATAATTTTCCCGGGTTTGGACGGTAGTCTCCAGTACATGGCGTTTGGCAATGGTCTTGATGCTGGGATCAAATTGGATAACGTTCTCTTCGGGAGCAATTAAAATACGCTTCTTGAAGGATTCAAGTGCTTCTTTTTGGGTGATATCCCCATATCCTACGGCATCATAGTCCATAAACCGGAGAATGGTTGTGGTTAAAAACCCAGTTTTCTGGTCAGCTTTAATTTCTACAAACTGATTGATCCCAGATCGGTGCTCAATTTCTATTGGCATCAAGCCGCTTTCCTTTTCCATAAGCAATAAACCGTCATTAACATGAAAATCCAACGGAAGGTATCCCAAGGGTCTACTTGGATTACAGGCATCGACAAAGTGCAATTTGTCTTCAGTATTGACTACTAACATGAGGTGGTTAAATTGGTCCGCAAAAGGAAAGGTCACCAGATCTGATCTACCATTTCCTTTACTGCTGATCAAAACCGGATGAGCTTCTATCCCCGAAGCATTGAGTAAGGTCATTAGGGCTAGATTGATTTCTGCCCGGTTTCCTTTTTTGTTTACCAACAAATCCTTAAGTAATTGATCGGGGACGATTCCTCCCTTACCGTCATAGGTGAAGTTTTGAGTGATATAGGAATAGTACTCCTGTAGGATTTCTGTTTTGGTCTTTCCGGTGCTATCGGTAACCGCCAGGGTTTTGCTTACATTTTTATCAGGAGAGGTGTATGAGGAAAAGGCTTTTCTATCCCGGAAAAAATCCGCCAATTCTTGCCAATTACCAAACATTTTCTCATAGCCAGATTCTGTTTCCCCCAAAACATTGGTAGATTGTGATTTATATCCCGCTAGCTGAAACTGGACTTTTTCGAGATAATCGGCAAAGTGGTTCATATACGGTTCTGCTTTTACGGATCGAAGATCAGTTAACTTCCATTGGTAAAGTCCGTCGGGACCACTTTTATATTTGGAAGTGATTACTTTTGCCCCCTGTGCCAGCATT
>JBBQXZ010000399.1:0-3928 GCA_038209145.1 Cytophagales bacterium
CGCCCTAGCCGGGGCGCAAACAGGTGCACCGGTATAGTGCTGGGTAAATAACATACCTGAAGACGCCAAAGCATCAATATTGGGTGTCTCAATCTTTTGCTGACCATAACATCCCAGATCCCCATAGCCTAAATCATCGGCAAGGATATATATAATGTTTGGCGGAACAACTTCTTTTTCTTTTTCCTGACATGCAACTAGATTGAAAAGAAACAAGGAAAAAGGAATAGAAACTAAAAACCATTTTTTCATATACAATTCATATATAACAATAAGTTACTGATAGTTTTACCTCTCAATTCCATCCCCCTTATGGTTGGGATATCTAATATTAAACAAAATTCAGTCAATTTAAAGACTGTACCGCAGAATCGCTTTGTTAAGGCAAGAAAGTTTCCGATTGACTGATTTTGAAGAATTTGCTTTACGTTTTAAAGGAAGTATTGTTTATGCGGATTTAAACTTTGTAGGAGTCAAAATCTACCTTAAGAGTTTCCAATTGATCTGAATCAGGTGTCAAATGGTTGAAAACCATAAAATTTCCTGATTGATCATCTGTTACTTTTACCAGGTATTTGCCATCACTGAAAACATCCGGTTTGAAAATCGCCTCGTTTACCCTTAAGGAGTACACCAATTCACCCGTTTTTTCATCTATTACCTCTACAATAGGCTTGTTACAATTGCTCAAATCCAAAGCAGGTAGCGATCCTGTCGCATTTCTGGCATAATTTTCCTTCTGCGAAACCGTGACAGGCCAGCCCTCATATTGCCCCTTTGGATTGGCTTTTGGGTCCACATACCTTGGCCAGCATTCCATGGTCATTTTCTTGTCCTTTTTGTCGAAGGTAACTATCCCATAGCCAGTTGCCCGGTCGTGAATCAATGCAGGTTGAACTCCCGTTTTTCGGGGATTGGCCACCGCATGGACGGTCATCCTATTTCCAAAACCATCATTAAAATCCCCGGTATATTTTGGTTTTCCCGGAAGCGGCCGGTGGTCGGAAGCCAGTGTTGGCCACCAGCGTCGGGGAAACAGGTTGTTAAGTGCAGGCACTGCAAAGGCATATCCCGCATCCCCGTATTCATCCACCCCGTATTGGACGACAGAAGCCAGGTGCTGATCACCGGCGATGTGTAGGGCAAAAGCCTTTCTTATTATCCGGAGTGCTTCATCCCTTCCCTTTTGCGGCCACCCGTTGGAGTCCATATCTGAGGTCGGTGCATCACCAGGTACATATTCACCCAACTCGGGAATGGGCAGTTTTGGAACAATACTGTCAATAATACTCCCTTTTGGAAGGGTAGCTACGGTACAGAAATTGGTTTGGGATAAAACTGCTTTCATTTCAGCACCCTTGCTCCAGTCAGAGGACCAATGCTTTAAAAACGCCAATTGACGGTCTCCCAGTAACTGTGCCTCAATATCATAATGGTCCCTGATATCAAAGGCAGTGTTTTGGATAAATCCGTTCGTGACTTGGGCCTCATCAGGAAGAACATTTTTTGGGGCAGATTTAAACTTTCTGTCTTCGAGAATGGCAAAACTAATTCCACCATACACCCAATCTGTATAATAGGTGCCAATTCCCTGCTTTACAGGTCTGGCATCAAATGGATCAGGAAGATGGCCGGTTTGGGTCAATTGCACCAAATTAACAAACTCGGGAGACATCTTATAGCCTCCCTGATCCTGTGCCACATAACCCCATCCTTCATCCGTTGGAGCAGCCTTTCCTCCTTCACCCCAAACGTTGCCATGATAGACGTCATGGTCATCAGGGATAAATGCAGCAGGTATGCGTCTGAATATTTCCCGGTATGACCAGCCAAACATGTACCATTTCCGAAGAAAGTCAAGACTGGATTTTGCCAGGGGTGAAGTCTGTATACCAAAACCTCCGGTGCTTTCGTAAAACTGATCTCCCAAAAATACCGCAAGATCAGGTTCGTGCTGCAAAGCGTTTGAACTTACCTCACTGTCAGGAAAACCATAGTCGGCATTACAGCTGAACAACGCAAGTTTGACCTTGTCAGCGGCAGTTGGCTCCCTGGCGATGGTTCCTTCATAGAAATAATTTTTATTGCCCTTTTTGAGGGGCAGATCTATTTTTACCCGGTAGGGCAAAGCACCCTTTTCATTCCAGTTTTCTATCCTAAAATGTGCTATCCTACCGAAAGGATCAATTTTTGCTTCTTGGAGGGTGGTCCATTCCTGTCCTTTCTTGACCTGCAGGCTTATTCGGTTCTTTTCTATCTTCTCTACAGGGGCCAATTGGGCGCCAAGTTTCAATATCCCATCATGCAACGTATAGTACGCAAAACAAACAGGGCCAAAAGACTGCTCTGTTGAGGAGGTTACTTTTTCCCCGGAAACTTTCCACTCCGAAAAACCGACAGATGGCTCTTCCGGGGGAGATTCAGGAAAATGTGAAACCAGGGCAATATTACCGGTCGGGTTAAAGGTCTCATCAGCTACCCTGATAATTCCCAAGACCTCATTGTTCCCGGGCCTCAAAGCCTGCAGTTCAAGGGAGTTATTTTTCCCTGTAGCCACTAATTTAACCCCCGAGTCAAGGGGGATTTTCTCTGTTCCCACCTGATCGCCAATGAATAAAAAGCCCGCACCGTTTACACCTACATCCAGACCTTCCCCGAAAACGGCAGCAGAACGGTAATCGTCAAATTTCCCTTTGGCTCCTATCCGGAAACCCACGTAGGCGGCAGGCGTACCCGCAACCGTTTTATTGAGCCATTCCACTGTCACCTCGCTCTTGAATGTACCGGGTTGCGCACTGAGTTGATGGGTAAGGCTGTGAAGGGTCCGGTTCCCGGAACTTACGACACATACCGCTTTGCCTTCTCTCAATTCCCAATCCTGCAACCTGTTTCCCCAGTATTCGGGACCTACCCATGCCATATCGGGCCAGTTTTCCCAGTCACTCTCAAGCGGTGCGGACTTTCTATTCGAAAACCCATGCAGGGAAGCAGCGCGGTTTTCCATAAAAACCAAAGATGAGCTTAATGTACCCAGGGCAATGGATTTGATAGCTTTTCTTCTCTTCATAGTTATTAGTCGGCCAGATTAGGGTTGATGTTTGTTTCTGATTCAGGAATCGGCCATTTACCATCCTGATCAGGTCTGAAATTTTTGGAGGTAACGTACCATCGGATCCAGTTTAATGGATGTCGTAGGATACCTTTCAGAATCCGGGAATGGAGCACCCCAAAAATCTCCTGTCAATACCTCCCCTCCAATATTCCATCTAAATATATCCCAAAGTCTTGTGCCTTCAAAGGCAAGCTCAATTCTTCTTTCCCTTCTAAGCATATCTCTCAATGCCGGTGGTTGGTTTTCGGTGATGGAAGGCAAGGCCACAGAAGCCCTAGACCTGACTTCATTTATTTTTTGGTCCAATAGTTTTTGGTTTGTGGCATTACCTGCCTTCAATACAAGTACATTCCCTTCTATTTACGACTTTACTGCACTGCCGCTATGGTGAAATCGAAAATTTGCCTGTTTTTTTGTGATTTCACTATTACCTTTAAGCATGTTGCCTAATGCGGGTTTCAAAATATACAAACAGCAAATAATACCTGAACAAATGAAAATCAGTCCGCTCCTTCTCTTTTTACTGGCAATCGCTTGCCTGATCATATCGACTGCTCTAGTAAGCGCAAAACCAAAAACACCTGAAAAAAATATAAAAAAAAGTCACATTGTTTTTTTGATCAGCGAAGATCCGTTGAATTATGAAGCACACCTTACCATCCCTCCATTCGCTGAGATGCTTGAAAAGGAATTTGGTTTTAAAGTGACAGTGCTCAAAGGAGAAGGAAATCATGGTGCTTACCGGTTTCCAGACCTGGCTGTCCTTGAAGAAGCCGACTTACTGTTTGTCTTCTGCCGAAGGCTGGCTTTACCTTT
>JBBQXZ010000400.1:0-3905 GCA_038209145.1 Cytophagales bacterium
ACGACATATTCTACATCATCAAATATCATGTGTTTTTGGTTATCAATTTTATTCTGATTACAGCCAAATAAAATTAATATTTGTATTATTGCAACACTTATGTAAATGAATTTATTCATTTTTTGTCAGTAGAATATTTTATAATAATAATACTTAAATCATCTGTCTTGTGTTTTAGCAAGACAGGTGTATTGATTTTAAAAATCAGTTCAAATGAACCAATCAATAACCCCAGCAGATACTAGTTCCACCGGAACCCACACTATTTGCAACGGCTTCGCATGTTCCGCAATACGTTGCCGGATACCCTACCCTTGTGGATATCGTGTTCCAACATCCTCTTATAGTTAGCGTATCACAATTGGTTGAAGAATATGAATTTTGTGCTAATACCAAATTACTAATCTGTATAAAAGGATCTTCCAAACTCATCTTTACATTAAAAAACCACGTCATAAAAAATATCCCCACTGCGATGAATTTTGCGATTTTACTTAGTTTTGCTCTCATTTTATAATTCGTATTAATTTCCTTAATTTAATAAAGTTTCTTTGTGGAATTATCGTTTACACCCACGGTTTCAGCTTTCTCCATCCCGAAGAATGCCAAAAATCAGTTGGGTCAAATCATGGCTGACCTTCCTTCCAGTGGTTCCAGCTTTAGGTGACTCTCACGATTTCTGTAAGGGTTGGAAATATTCGTCTTTGAAATAAGATAGGCGGGTCGTTGGATGACCTCTCGATAAATTTTACCTATATATTCACCTATCACCCCCAAGACGATCAGTTGTACGCCGGAAAGGAATACCACACTGGCTACTACAGATGCCCATCCGGGTACTGTTCTTCCCTTCCTGACCATTATCACGGCATACAATCCATAGACAAATTCCAAAATAGCAAATAACATCCCTCCTGACAAGGCAAACCGTAAAGGTTCTCTACTAAAGAAGTTGTCCCAATGCTCGCCAAATTCAGCATATTTGTTAAGCATTTAAATGGTTAGGATAAAGCTAATAAATTAAAAATATTCCACATAAAATAAGATGCTTATTTTTATTCTGTCAAACAATTGATATATTTAGTTAATCAAATATTTAGAACCAAATTCTTTAATTTCTATGATAAAGCAGGTTAAGTCAAGGCTGGAAATTGCCTTTGAATATGGTATTTCGTCCAAAACATTAGCCAGATGGCTCAAAAAAGATAACATTCAACTCACCAGGCGATTGGTGTCTATAAAAGAACAAGAACTTATTTATGAGACTTATGGACTTCCAGAAAAAAAACATGAAATAAGCAATATAGACCCGCCATTGGAGTCACAGGAAAACCTGGGATGACTTCACGTATGATTAGGAGGAAAAATACCAACAAAATATCAACAGAACAAATGCTCTCGACACGGTAATGGATATGGACATACCCATGTTTCTGAAACGAAAGTTCCGGGAATCATTTGATGATGTGGTGTATAATACAAGGGAACTTGTACGGTGGGGAAGAAGGGAGGCAAGAACCAAAAAGCCTAAAAAAAAGCATCATATAAACTACAAACCACTTTATACCCTTACTAAACGACATTGATTTAAGATCCCCAATTAATTGTGAGATGTGATTACGCGTTTCTACCAGGGCTTCATAAGGAAGAAAAAAAGTGATATTGTTTTCAAATCTAATTTTAAACTCAGCTCAAGAAACGCACCGCCTCAAGCGCATTGCTTTTTCCTGAAGAATTTGCCCCTATCATGACCGTCAAAGGGGCTAATTTGAATTCAACTTTTTTCTGACTCTTGAAATTCTCTTTTCTGAACGATTGAATTATGATGCATTTGTTAGAAACTTAAAGTTAATGATTTCCAAATTAATCAAACAAGATAATCCGTTTATCGAGGTAGTTTAAGCATTTACCGATACCCACTCACTTTTTTTGAAAGCGTAAAAAAAAAATACCTCCTAAATCCATTTTGCCTTCCTGCTGCGATTTTTATAATTCTCTCACTTTCCATTCCACCTACAAGAAAAAACAGCCACCAATGGATGTTGGGCTTTAAAATCGAATTTCTGCCTAAAAATTTCCCTATATTGAACGCCAAATACATACTCAACACCAAATACATCTCCCAGAAAACCCCACACGTTCAATGAATAAGACTCCCATTAACCGCAGGCATTTTATCAAAGGTAGCACGGCATTGCTAGCCCTATCCGCTTTTAGTGCGCATGGCATGGACTGGATGGACCGCAAGGAACCCTACCGGGTTGCCCTGATAGGCACCGGATGGTATGGCAAAAGTGACCTCTTCCGCCTGATTCAGGTAGCTCCCATAGATGTCATCGCCATCGCAGACCCGGATAAAAACCAACGCGACCAAGCCGCCGAACTGATCAGCACCCGCCAAAAATCCGGTAAAAAACCCAAAACCTATAACGATCATCAAGCCCTCCTCAAAGAAAACAAAGTGGACATTGTTTTAGTAGGCAGCCCGGATCATTGGCACGCCCTGCATGCCATAGATGCCATCAAGGCGGGAGCACATGTTTACCTTCAAAAACCCATCTCCGTGGATGTGATTGAGGGAGAAGCCATTCTGGCGGCTGCCCGCAAGTATAAGCGGGTGGTACAAATAGGCACCCAACGCCGCAGCACTCCCCACCTGATAGATGCAAAAAGAGACATCATAGATACAGGCATGTTGGGGAAAATCTCCCACGTGGAAATGTGCTGCTATTACCACATGAGGTACAATGGCAATCCTGATACTGAACCTGTTCCTGATTTCTTTGACTATGACCAGTGGGTAGGGCCGGGTCCGAAGCTCCCCTACCGGGGACTGCCCCACCGTAGGATTTGGCGCACCCTGATGGAATACAGCAATGGCATCCCAGGCGATATGTGCGTTCACATGTTCGACGCAGTCCGCTGGATGCTGGACCTGGGCTGGCCAAAGCAAATATTTGCCACAGGAGGCATTTATGTCCAAAAAGGAGGCATGTCAACCACGCCGGACACCCAAACGGCGACTTTTTCCTATGATGAGTTGAATTGCGTATGGACCCATAGAAGCTGGGGAACTCCCCAGGATCCCGAGTATCCCTGGGCCTTTAAGATCTATGGGGACAAAGGCACGCTGAAAGCTTCCGTGATGAAATACGAGTTTATTCCCCAAGGTCAAGGTGAGCCGATCATGCAGCCTGCCCTTTATGAACGTGAAGAATACCCGGAGGACCTGACTGAAGAGGGTATGGAACTGCAGGCCGCCCCTGCTACCCGAAGGCACATGATAAATTTCCTGGAAGCCATTGAAAAGGGCGGATTACCCGTAGCCGATGTTGAGCAGGGTCATATTTCCACCGCCAGTTGTATCTTGGCCAATATGTCCATGGAGCTAGGCCGACCCCTGGTCTATGATCCCAAGCAGATGGTGGTCATCGGTGACGAGGAAGCTACCAAACTGCTCCGAAGGCCATACCGTGCCCCATACCAGCACCCTGACCCCAAAAAAGTTTAGTAAATCGTCCACGGTCCGAGAAACGTGGACGCTTCCTACCCAAAAGCATTAAACCCAATTCCACCATGAAAAAAACTATCCTATGTTGTCTCTTGATTTTTCTGGGTATTTCCGTTCAAAGCTTTTCACAGCAGACTCGAAATACCACCGTGGAAATCCGGGGTGAAAAATTTTACATCAATGGCAAACCCACTTACGAAAAGCGAAAATGGAAAAAATACCCCATAGAGGGCTTGCTGATGAATTCCAGGATGGTCCAGGGGATCTTTGACGACATGAATCCCCGGACCGTCAGCCGCTGGAAATATACCGACACGGGCAAGTGGGATGCTGACCGCAATACGGATGAGTTCATCCGCCACATGGGGGAATGGAAGGATCACGGCATGTTGTC